>CAZSFS010000001.1:0-4989 GCA_964606255.1 uncultured Candidatus Saccharibacteria bacterium
ATTCGACTCCGGAATCACTTCGATTAAAAATCACTGTTATTAACTCCTTGCTGAAAATTTAGGAGTGGTATAATGGGGCATAAAGGTCTCGTAATTATTAGTAATAATTTATTTCATAATATTATGAAGAAAGTTGCTTGGTGGTTAGTTATTATCGGAGGAGTTAACTGGGGTCTCGTTGGTCTCGGCTGGCTTTTGGGAGGCAAGGACTGGAACTTGGTTCACTTGATCCTCGGAAACTGGATGATGCTTGAAGCTATTGTTTACATCCTTGTTGGTGTATCTGCTGTTATGGCATGTTTCGGCAATTGCGGTTGCAAGAAGTGCGAAACTGGCGCCTAATAGGACTAGAAATCGTTGTTTTTAGGAAAAACCCCATAAAGGGGTTTTTCCTTTGAGGGTCGGATTTTGGATTGTCAAAATAACGAAAAAATGCTAGATTTGTATTACAAATGCCCGAAATTTCCTCAATAATATTATATTTCCTGGCCTTTTTGTCGGTTTATATACAGGTGGTGTTTTTACTGACTTTTCTCCAAAATCGCGATCAAATAAGGCTTAGAACCGGTGTTACTGAACTAAAATCCTTCCCAGGGGTTACTATTATCGTGCCTGCTTGGAATGAAGAACAGACTTTAAAGGGTACGGTCGAATCATTACTTGCGATCGATTATCCAAAAGAACTTCTAAAAATATTTTTGGTTGACGATGGTTCGACTGATGGAACTTGGGAAATAATGAATTCTTATTCCGCACATCCACAAATTACATCCATAAGAAAAGAAAATGGTGGTAAGCATACCGCAGTAAACTTGGCGTTAGAACAAGCGAAAACTCCATTTGTCGGATGTCTAGATTCAGATTCTTTTGTTGATCCACAGGCCTTGAGAAGAATCATGACTTATTTTGAAAATAACTCTGAAACCATGGCGGTTTGTCCGTCGATCATTGTTCATAAGCCAAAAGGTTTGATGCAGATTATTCAGAGGGTTGAATATGATTGGGCAGTATTTCGTAAAAAAATTCTAGGAATTTTGAATGCCAATTATGTTACACCTGGACCATTTTCGATTTACAAAAAAGAAGTTTTTGAAAAAATTGGATATTTTCGGGCTGCACACAACACCGAAGACATGGAGATTGCTTTTCGTATGCAATCTAATCATATGAAAATTGATCAATGCGAAGATGCTTTTGTTTATACGACAGTTCCAAATACAATCAAGAAATTATATAAGCAACGTCTACGATGGATTTACGGCTTTATCATGAATGCTTGGGATTATCGACATGTAATGTTTAAGAAAAAGTACGGAGCTTTTTCGATGTTTTCCGTACCCGCCGGAGTAATTTCAATCGTTACGGCGCCATATCTTTTATTTTTGGCCTTATCAAGTACTGCGATGGCTGCGACTAAAAATATCGAAAAGATTTCTACAAATGGTTTTCATTTTAATTTTGGAAATTTCGATACGTTTTTCGTATCGACTGATGGCCAAACATTTATCATGCTTTTGATGTACGCGATTTTGATACTTTCTATGATCATCGGACGTAAAATGGTAAATGGAAAATACAGTATAGATGCTTATACAATTCCTTTTATGTTAATATTTTCTGTTATTGCACCGATATGGGTTATGAAGGCGATCTTTAATTCGATTATTAGAAAAAGAGTAGCCTGGAGATAAAATTATAAGAGCCTCGCCGGGCTCGCTCATATATTTCCGTCATTCGGAGATCATACGAGCAGGCTCGACGATGCACCTCATTAGGAAATATGAAAAATCAAGAATGGAAGAGATACGTAGCCGCGTTTTTTATAACTGTTTTTTTATTTGCGACAGCGTTTTATTTGTCCAACTATTTTAATAGTAAAAAGATTGAAGAAATTCGAACTATAGAAAATACAATCGCTGTAGATATTTTGTCTTCCGAGACTCAATACAATCTTTTGTCAGAGCTTTCTTGCGCCAATGTTGATGACTCGATACTTTCAAAAGAATTGAATGATTTGGCGGCGAAAATTGAGTTTTCGGAAAATCAAGACATTGGTTCTGATGCTGAGCGTTTGAGTCTAAAGAAATATTACTCTCTTCTTCAAATAAAAGATTATCTTCTGATGAAAAAAGCCGAAGAAAAATGTAATTTCAGGGCTACATCGATAATATATTTTTATTCAAACAAAGAAGATTGTCCAGATTGTGAAAAGCAGGGATATATTTTGACCGATATTCGTCAGAATTATCCAAACGTTCGGGTTTATGCTTTTGATTACAATCTAGATCTTTCAGCACTAAAGGCACTCATAAGTATATACAAGGTCACAGAATCAGATAGATTGCCGGCGCTTATTGTAAACGGCAAAGTTTACTACGGCCTTCAAGAATTCGAAGATATTCAAAGTATTGCTCCAACAGTTTTTATCACTCCCGAAGAAGAGAAGTCTGCTACCAGTACTCAGGCAACAAGTTCCAAAAACTCGAAAACAAATACCATTAAAGAGAGCGCAACAACAACTCCAGCTAACTAGATAAAACATGAAGAAAAGTCCTGTTTTGAAAAAGGGAATAAAGAATTATCTAATCGATATCGATGGCACTATTACTGATGACGTACCAAACGAAGAGTCGAAGAGGATGGAAACGTGTAAACCCTATGCTGGCGCCAAAGAGGCCATAAACAAGTTTTTTGAGGCAGGACACAGGATTACTTTTTTCACCTCGCGTACGACCAAAGAGCACAAGAAGATAACCGAAACCTGGCTCAAGAAACATGGTTTCAAATACCACGCGCTTCTCATGGATAAGCCTCGCGGGGGTAATTATCACTGGATCGACAACCATCCGATCAAGACGACACTTTTTAAAAAGAGTTGGAAGGGAATAAAATAATCAAAAGCCCCCGTTAAGGGGCTTTTGATTATGGAGCCGGAAGAGGGACTTGAACCCACAACCTACTGTTTACAAAACAGTTGCTCTACCGTTGAGCTATTCCGGCTTGTCTGCCTCCGTAGGCAATTTCGACTCATCAATTGTATTCATATCGGGCGTATTGTCAACTGAAGGAGTCGAGTCTTCGGTTATACGTGGACGAGGTAATTCTTCTTCTACTTTACCTTTAAGTTTCTTGATTTCTTTCTTGTAGGTCTTGATTGTGGTCAAGAAAACCGATTGTCTCACCTCGCTATCTCCATTTTTATTTTCTTGTTTGATCATCTGTTCTTCGACACGACGAATACCTTTGTGGAACCAGGTACCAATATGATGTGTCAGTCTGGCCCAGAATTTACTCAAGACCATGGCGGTTGAGTGGATGAATTCCAACCAAAGTTTCTTGGTTTTGTCGTTCAATAATTTGAAATTTTCGTATGACAAATCCTTCGAAGGGAAGGCGTCGTGAAGACGGTCTTCACGACGCAATTTTTTCATCTGCGAAGCAAACATCCAAACGATGCTTACGAGTGTCAACAAGAAAATTATTATTGAGACATCAAACATTTTAGATTTGCTGTATCTTGAATGATACAATTTCGTTATTAGCTTCCTTCAAAAGTTGAGCGATTGTCTTTGAGGGATCTTTGATGAATGTTTGGTTCAGGAGAATCTGTTCTTTGAAGTACGAAGCAATCTTTCCATCAAGGATTTTAGCTTTCATGTCTTCTGGTTTGCCAGCGGCTTGTTCTTCAACTTCTTTGGCCAAGACCGCTTTGGCGTTTTCTTTGTCGGTGTCTGGAATATCTGTTTCAGTCATATAAGTCGGACGCATGGCTGTAGCGTGCATGGCAATATCTTTAGCCAAGTCAGTATTTTTTTCTTTCAAAACTACAACTGAGGCAAAGTGACCGTTGTGGTTGTAGACGCCGGCGTTAGCTGATTCAACTTCGACTATTTCACCAAGCTTGATGTTCTCGCCAACTTTCTGCATGAGTTCGTTTAATCCTTCAGCAGCTTCAGTTGCGACAGAATCTTTGCTAGAAACCAAAACTTTATCTGCCAAAGACTTGGCCATGTTTACGAAGTCGTCATTTTTCGCCACGAAGTCAGTTTCAGACAGGAGAGTAAGCATGACGGCCTTATTTCCATTCTGAGCTGTAACGATGATGCCAGCGCCAAGTTCTCGGTCAGCTTTCTTGGCTGCAACGTCACCTGATTTTTTCTTCAAAATGACACGGGCTTTTTCGATATCACCTCCAGCTTCTTCGAGAGCTTTTTTACACTGCATGACAGAAATACCTGTCTCGTCGCGCAAAGTTTTTAGTTGTTCTGTTGTAATCATATTGTTTTAGATTAAAGATAAAGAACGGTTAAGATGGGTTTGGCTATTATACCAAACTTTTATTTAGGCTTTGTAGGCTTCAACGAGTTTATCGACGAAATACTGAACACTTGTTCGAGAAGCGTCATTGGCAACGATTGGATAATCAACTTCACGGATATCGTTGTCGGTGTTTACCAAAGCGATAACTGGGATTTTCATCATTTTGGCTTCGGTTAGAGCGATTCGTTCCTTTTTGGCGTCAACAAGAAAAACTGCGTCAGGTTTTCGAGTCATTGTTGAAAGACCGCCGAAATTTTTCTGCATCTTCTCGATCTGACGAGCGAAGTCAGATTGTTCTTTCTTTGTGTATTTTGCGAGGTCTCCTTTTTCTTGTTTGGCTTTTAGGTCAGACAATACAAGAATTCTTTTGTTGATTTGGGAAAAGTTTGTAAGCGTTCCACCGATCCAGCGATTCTCGACGTAAGGCATTTTCAAATCTTTGGCGGCCGCTTCGATAATCTTCTTGGCTTCAGGTTTTGAACTCACGAAAAGAATTGTTTTCTTTTCCTCAGCCAAACCTTTGACGAACTTGATGGCGCTCTCGAGCATAGATGCTGTCTGAGTCACATCGATGATGTCAGAATTGTTTTTGGTACTAAAAACGTAACTTTTGGTTGAAGGATGTCGTTTGGTCTTTGAATATCCAAAATGTCCTCCAGCCGCTAAAAT
>CAZSFS010000001.1:5089-8033 GCA_964606255.1 uncultured Candidatus Saccharibacteria bacterium
GACGAGACTTCAAAGAACGCCGAACTTTTAATTCGTGCCGGATTCGTCCACAAAGAAATGGCTGGAGTCTATGACTATCTGCCACTTGGACTTCGCGTAATGAACAAGATTTCAAATATCGTTCGTGACGAGATGAATCGTATTGGTGGAGTCGAAATTAAAATGACGGTGCTTCAAGACAGAGAGCTTTGGGAAAAATCAGGCCGGTGGGACGACGAAGTTTTGGATGTTTGGTTCAAAACCGATTTGAAATCTGGTGGAGAAGTCGGACTTGGCACAACTCATGAGGAAGCTTTTACGGCGATGCTGAAGAATCACATCAATTCTTACAAAGACTTACCGATTTATCCGTATCAGATCCAGGCGAAGTTTCGAAATGAACTACGCGCCAAGTCCGGCATTATGCGCGGACGGGAATTTCTAATGAAAGATATGTATTCTTTTTCCAAAAATCTTGAAGAGCATAATGAATTTTATGAAAAAACCAAGAAAGCTTACAAAAATATTTACGATCGTGTCGGTTTGGGCCATCTGACTTATATTACATTCGCCTCGGGCGGAAGTTTTTCAAAGTATTCTCACGAATTTCAAACGGTTACATCAGTCGGTGAAGATGTGATTTATTTGGATGAAGAAAAAGGTTTGGCAGTGAACAAAGAAGTTTTGAATGATGAAGTTTTGGCCGAACTTGGACTTGATCGCGCGAAACTTGTCGAACACAAGGCTGTTGAAGTTGGAAATATTTTTACACTCGGCACACGTTTTTCTGAACCTCTCGAACTAAATTTCACCGACGACGCTGGCAAACCAAATCAGGTTTTCATGGGATCTTACGGAATTGGCATTGGCCGCATAATGGGTACGGTTGTTGAAGTTCTATCTGACGACAAGGGAATTATTTGGCCAAAAGAAATCGCGCCGTTTGCAGTTCATCTGATCGCTGCTGGAAATGATGAAAATGTTTTAAGTACTGGCGAAGAAATTTATACAAACTTAACAAATGCTGGAATCGAAGTCTTGTTCGATGATCGCGAAACTTCCGCAGGAGAGAAATTCAATGATTCAGATCTGATCGGCATCCCACTTCGTGTTGTTGTCGGTAAACGATCGCTCGAGGCTGGGGAAGTTGAGATCAAAGAACGCCGCGATGAGAAGACGAAGATGGTCAAAATAGAAAGTATCGTGGAAGAAATAAAAAATTATGTTTGAAAGACTTTATAAATTATTTTCAAATGACATCGGGATAGACTTGGGTACCGCAAATACCCTTGTTTACTTGAAGGGTAAGGGGATTGTTATCTCCGAGCCTTCGGTCGTGGCCGTGAATAAAAAAACTGGAACTATTGTCGCTGTCGGCGCTGAAGCCAAACAAATGCTCGGCCGTACACCACCACACATCAAAGCCGTTCGTCCTCTTGTCGACGGTGTGATTTCTGATTACGAAGTGACCGAAGAAATGCTCGGTTACCTCATAAATAAGATTGAAAAAATGTCTCCAAAATTTTTCCGTCCGCGTGTAGTCATCGGCGTGCCGTCGGCAATTACTTCTGTTGAAACGCGCGCCGTCTATGATGCTGCAAAAAGTGCCGGCGCGCGTGAAGTTTATATCGTCGAAGAACCAACGGCGGCGGCGGTGGGAATCAGACTTCCGATTCACGATCCAGTCGGTTCGATGATTGTCGACATCGGCGGAGGCACGACCGACATTGCGGTGATCTCACTCGGAGGAATTGTTCAATCAAAAAATCTCACCATCGCTGGAGACAAATTAAATACCGACATCATGAGCTACTTCAAAGATCAGTTTAAACTTTTGATTGGCGAGAAGACGGCCGAAAATATAAAAATCGCCATCGGTTCTGCAATTCCATTTGGTGATACTGTCGAGATCGAAGTTCGTGGCCGAGATTTAGTTACAGGGCTTCCGCGCGAGGTTTTGGTAAATGACGATGATATTCGCGAAGCTATGGCAAGCTCAATAAATTCTCTCGTTGAAGGAATTAGAGAAGTCTTGGAAAATACTCCGCCAGAGATTTTGGCTGACATTATGCATAGAGGAATAGTGCTTGTGGGCGGTGGCGCCATGATAAAAGGTCTCGACAAGCTTTTGCATCAGAAAGTTAAAATGCCAATTCATATTGCCGAAGATCCGATCACGGCTGTGGCACGTGGAACTGGCGTCGTTTTGGAAAATTTGGAAAAATATAAAGATATTCTAATCGATACTCAGTATGAATCAGCACCTCGCTAAAACTTATCGCAAACGTCGTTTTGTTGTTTTGCTCGTAGTTTTATTTATCGCATTTTTCTTTGGTTTACAGAAAGGTCTTTTGAAAGGATTGAGTCCAGCTTTTATGAAAATTGCTGTGCCGGTTTGGACAGCTGAAAATTTTACAAAAGATTTCTTGAAACTTAGTTTCGAATCAAAATCTGATCTTCATAAACAAAATGAAGTCTTGAAAGCACAACTCTCAAAATACGAAGACCGTATCGCGCAAAATGAATCAATCATGGCTGAAAATGATTCTTTAAAAAGTCTTTTAGGAAGAGTGAAGCCGGAAATGAAAGTAGTACTCTCGGCAATTTTAGCCAAACCAAATCAGACTCCATACGACACGCTTATTATCGATCGTGGATCTGATTCAGGAATTGAACCAGATGATTTGGTCTTTGCCGGGGGAGATATTTTGATCGGCTCCATTGAATCGGTGGATAAAAATACGGCGAAAGTTTTGATGTATTCGACGCCAGGAAATATTTCTCAAGTAATCTACGGTAACAGCGGAAAATATTTTAATGCTCGTGGCACAGGTAATGGCACGCTTGAAGTTGAGGTTTCTCGCGAGATCGAAGTTGTTGTTGGTGATCAATTTTTCTATCCGGGACTCGATAACACTTTGGTTGGAGTTGCACAGAAAATTCATTTTGATCCGAGAGATTCTTT
>CAZSFS010000001.1:8133-24729 GCA_964606255.1 uncultured Candidatus Saccharibacteria bacterium
ATAACACTTTGGTTGGAGTTGCACAGAAAATTCATTTTGATCCGAGAGATTCTTTCAAGAAAGTTATCATAAAAAGCCCGATAAATATTCAAGAGGAACGTTGGGTAGAAGTTAGAATCTAATATGTTTGGATTTAAAATCTTAAAAAAGTTTGGGCGTCTTGGACGGGCGGGGAAGATCACTACACCTCACGGCGATATCGAAACGCCGGCTTATGTTGTTGTCGGGACGAAAGCGACAGTGAAATCTTTGACTCCAGAAATGCTAAACGAAATCGGCGCGCAAGTTGTTCTGGCTAACACGTATCATTTGTATCTGCAGCCGGGAAGCGATTTGGTTGCGAGAGCCGGTGGTTTTGCAAAATTTATGAATTGGAATGGTCCCACGATGACTGACTCAGGAGGATTCCAGGTGTTTTCACTCGGTGCGGCGTTTGGCGAAAGAGTTTCCAAGGTTGCTAAAGGCGAAATTGAAACAAAACCAGTTAGAGACGGTGGCACGGGAGATCACGGCAAACTCGCAAACATCGACGAAGATGGCGTGACTTTCAAATCTCACCTGGATGGTTCGACTCATAGATTCACGCCAGAGTCCTCGATGAAAATTCAGTGGGATCTCGGTGCCGATATGATTTTCGCTTTTGATGAATGCACGAGCCCGCAAGCCAAATACGAATATCAACGCGAGGCAATGGAGCGCACTCATCGATGGGGTCTACGAAGTCTCAAAGCGCACGAAGAACTTGATCCAGAAAATGTTCAAGCTCTTTTTGCTGTCGTACAGGGCGGCCGACACCAAGATCTACGAAAAGAGTCGGCTGAAACTTTGGCGAAGATGGTGACTGAAAAGGGAAATGCTTTTGATGGATTTGGAATTGGTGGAAGTTTTGACAAAGATGACATTGGCACGGCGGTGGCTTGGGTGAACGAATCTCTTCCCGAAGAAAAACCAAGGCACTTGCTTGGCATCGGTGAGCCACTCGACATCTTGGGCGCAGTAGAAAATGGTTGTGACTTGTTTGATTGTGTGACAGCGACCAGAATTGCTAGAAATGGAAGTCTATACACGAAAAATGGAAAAATAAATATTTTGAATGCGCAATTTCGTGAAGATTTTTCTCCAATTGATCCTGACTGTGGTTGTTCTACTTGTAAAAATTATACACGTGCCTACATCGCCCATCTTTTCCGGGGCAAAGAAATTCTGGCTAACACCCTGGCCTCGATTCACAATCTTTATTTCATGATCAATTTTGTGAAAGAAATTCGGACAGCAATTTTGGAAGATAGATTTGAGGAGTTTAAAAAGAATTTTATTAGTAATTACAAACATTAATTATGCAAACACCAGAAAAAGGATTCTATTATCATTACAAACATGATCCGAATGGATCCTTTGATAATTATGCGTACGAGGTTTTGAATATTGGGCATCATACTGAATCGATGGACTCGATGCATCAGCGATGGTTGTGTATCGACCACTTTATGAAACTGCTGGGGTATATGGAATTGGTAAACATTGGGATGTTCGACCACTCGGGATGTTTATGGAAATGGTCACGAAGGACGGCAAGACGTTCGAAAGATTCCAGAAAATCACTGATCCGGAAATAATCATAAAGTTAGAACAAAAAAGGCTGGAGATGTATTTATAACGAATTGAGGTCGGACCTCGATTCGTTTGCTTAAAACAGACGAAGCCCCGCGAGGGGCTTCGACTTTGGTGGGGAGCTTTGCGTTGTTACACAGATGCAGGTAGTTGGTCAGCAGCCCAAACCAGAGTGATCTCCTTTGCATGCTCTGGCTCATCAACATTCTTGATGACGCTGTGATGTAAGATACTGTTACATCCAGGGCAGTAGAAAACAGAAGTATATGGGTCGAACTCTTCTAGGGGTTTGCGTACCTCTTTGTGTACGTGATCACCTACAGCAGAGCCTGTTTCTTCTGGTACTTCGGAGTGATCCTCTCGAAGCACATTGTTCCAGCGCTGCAGTATGTTCAAGTCGCAAACGCGACATCTGACCCTCGTGTACTTAACAGTTCTAATGTGTGCCATGTTTGCTCATTTTTCGCCATATTAAAACTAATCAAGGAAGTTGTCAATCACGCCTGGAAAATCTATAATCATCAAGTGTCATTTAATCTAAAATCCGAATACAAGCCCGCCGGCGATCAGCCGGAAGCCATCAAATCCCTCATTGAGGGCTTGAAAAAGGGCTTCAAAAAACAAACTCTTTTGGGTGTAACCGGCTCGGGCAAGACTTTTACCGCCGCGAATGTTATACAAAAAATCGGTAAACCAACCCTCGTCATTGCTCACAATAAAACTCTAGCTGCTCAACTTGCCCAAGAGTTCAAAGAATTTTTCCCAGACAACGCCGTGCATTATTTCGTCTCATACTACGACTACTATCAGCCGGAAGCGTACATCCCACACTCGGACACGTACATCGAAAAAGACGCGAGCATCAACGAAGAGATCGATCGTCTTCGTCATGCTTCAACTCAGTCTCTTCTAACTCGCGATGATGTCATCATCGTGGCATCAGTTTCGTGCATTTACGGCCTCGGATCTCCAGAAGAATACAAGACGAGTAACATGCTTATCAAAGTCGGCGACAAACTCGGCCGAACAGAAATCATGAAGCGACTCGTCGCTATTCACTACGAACGCACAAATGCTGATTTGAACTCTGGCGATTTTCGAAGTATCGGATCAAGCATGGTTGAAATCATGCCGATCTCGGAGAATTTTGTTTACCGACTCGTTCTCGAAGGCGAGACTATAAAAGAAATTCTTCTCATCGATCCAGTTAGTTCACAAATTCTCGAAAAACCAAAACAAATTTTTATTTTCCCAGCCAAGCATTTTCTTACCGACGGCGAGAAAAAAGAAAAAGCCATTGCTTCGATCAAAGAAGAATTGAAAGAGCAGTTGAAAAAACTCGAAAAAGCTGGACTTCCACTTGAAGCCGAACGTTTGAAACGCCGAACAAATTATGATCTCGCACTTATCAAAGAAGTCGGATATTGCTCGGGCATCGAAAATTATTCACGTCATTTGTCTGGCAAGGCTGCCGGCGAGCCACCAGAAACGCTTCTGTCGTATTTTCCGCATGATAAAAATGGCAATCCAGAATTTCTAACTATTATCGACGAATCTCACGTAACCCTGCCACAAGTCCGTGGCATGTACGCCGGGGATGCTTCGCGTAAAGACACTCTTGTAAAGTATGGTTTTCGACTTCCGTCAGCCAAAGACAACCGACCATTACGCTACGAAGAATTTGAAGAACGTGTTGGTCAGGTTATTTATACTTCGGCTACTCCAAGCGAATACGAACTGAAAGAAAGTCAAAATATCGCTGAGCAAATTGTTCGCCCAACCGGTCTTATTGATCCGAAGCTCGAAGTGCGTCCGGTTCTAGAAAATCTCGATGCTGATTTCCCGGGCCAAGTTCAGGACTTCATCAATGAAGCTGAAAAAGAAATTGAACGCGGTGGGCGAGTGCTTGCTACAACCCTGACCAAGAAAATGGCCGAAGATTTGGCCGCGTATTTAAAAGAAAGAAAAATAAAATCTGAATACATCCACAGCGATATCAAAACGATTGAGCGAATTAAAATTCTCACTCAGTTTCGAAAAGGTGAATTCGATATCTTGGTCGGCGTTAACCTGCTTCGCGAAGGACTTGATCTGCCGGAAGTGTCACTTATCGGTATTCTCGATGCTGACAAGGAAGGATTCTTAAGATCCGAAACTTCGCTTATCCAAACAATCGGTCGTGCGGCGCGAAATGTCGATGGGCGAGTAATATTATACGCCGACAATATTACTGGTTCGATGGAGCGCGCGATGGGCGAGACGAATCGTCGTCGTGAAAAACAAGTCGAGTACAACAAGAAAAATGGCATTACTCCAAAAACGATCAAGAAAAAAATTCAAGATATTACCGAACTTATGGATTCAGAGCATGACAAGGCCGTGGCCAGAGAACTTGCTGTCGACAAACAAGTCTTTGAAATCGCTGATCCGAAAAAACGTCGTGCTGGTATAAAAAAACTTATAACTTTGAAAAAACGTCAGATGGCCGAAGCAGTAAAAGAATTAGATTTTGAAACGGCGGCGATTCTGCGTGATGAAATAAAAGTTTTGGAAGCTAATTAAAAACAAAGAGGGCCACCACCTCCCGGTGATGGCCCTCAGATTGATGTGCGGCTTCATTATCGAAGCCTCGCACTGTTGGTTCAATGAGCTTAGCCCAGAACGCGTTCTTCTTCGGTCCGTTGCCAGATCGAGCGTAGACGCGTAATGAACTTTGCTGGCGCAGTCTGCCTTACTGTCCCCAGTATTCTTTTGACCTTGTACGGTCGAAACCGCAAAAGACCAAAGACAAGCATGACTACTACCAGCCCAATACCATACAGGACGCTCTCGTTGAGATTCCTGATCAATCCTCCTCCATGGGAAAACAGTAGGAGCGTTGCCGCGCCTCCGCCCAGAAATACGGACCACTGTACGACTGGTCGTACATGATCCCAGATCCGTCTCGCCATTGTCTGCACGAAACTCCAGATCATCCGCGATGCTTTGCGGACTTCGTCCCATAGCATCGAGGCCAACAACGTCACACTAAGAATGGCCAAGACCAAGACGATGATCGTGGTGCTCCATTCTATTCCGTCTAATTGATGCTGAGGTGAGTGCATTGGTCTTACTCGAGTTTGAATTGGTTTTTTGTGAGCCCGTTTATTTTTAAAAAGTGGTCGGTACCCTATGCCACTTGAATCAACAGTACGTCAAAGAACGAGGGCTTAATAATAAACTAAATTTACGTTTTGTCAAATCTGGGGAAAAGTGATATTATAAAATTTGTAATCAACCCCTAGGAATCTCCGCGGGGCAAATTTTCTTGGATATATGAAAAAACCTGACAAAAACGTCGATTATGGAGAAATTGTGGTCAAAGGCGCTCGAACTCACAACCTGAAAAACATCACTGTCTCCATGCCGCGAAATAAAATGATCGTCTTTACCGGCCTTTCTGGATCAGGAAAGTCGTCTTTAGCGTTCGATACGATTTTTGCCGAAGGCCAGCGTCGCTATGTCGAGTCGCTTTCTTCCTATGCCCGACAATTCTTGGCACAGATGCCGAAGCCTGATGTCGACGAGATTACAGGACTCTCGCCAGCAATTTCCATCGACCAAAAATCTCGTTCAAACAATCCACGATCAACTGTTGCAACCATCACCGAAATTTACGATTACTTGCGTGTGCTCTACGCTCGTGTCGGTCGACCATATAGTCCAATCTCCGGACTTGAGATCAAGAAGCTTTCAAATCAAGAAATTTCTGAATTCATCAAAAACAAAATAAACGATTTGTCCAAGAAAGGTCCCTCGAGCAAGCTCGGGACAAGCGACAGGAAAGTAATGGGAGTCGCTTGGAACGACACGCCGATTCATATCTATTCACCGGTCGTGCGTGGCAGAAAAGGTGAGTACTATCAGTATTTGTACGATTTACTCGGCAAAGGTTATCAAAAAGTTCGCATTGATGGCCGGGTAAAAAATTTACGTGAATCAATTGAGCTTTCGAAAAATAAAAAACACGAGATTGATTTGCTTGTCGACACTTTTGCTGTACATGAAATGCGTGACAACGCGGGAGATTTTGAAATGCGTCTTGGTGAAGCTATTGAGCGCGCTATTGCCGAATCCGAAGGATTTATTCGCATTATTGTTGGCGAGTCAGACACGACCAAAACTGATTTGGTCGAAGAAACACTTTTGTCGGCCAAACTTATTTGTCCAGAAGATGGTTATGTTTTCCCAGAAATCGAACCTAGACTTTTCTCATTCAATTCACCATATGGCGCGTGTCCGGCGTGTAATGGTTTGGGCACGAAGCATTTGTTTGGAACAGAACCATGCGCTACATGTAATGGCGCCAGACTTCGCGAAGAAGCACTAAACGTTTTCTTGGGTGGTAAACAAAAAGGTGTAAACATCGTTACTTTCACGAAAATGACGATTCGCGATGCATACGATTTTATCTCGACAGTTCCATTGTCAGTAAAAGAAAAAGAAATTTCTGCTGTCATCATCAAAGAAATAGAAGACCGATTGAAGTTCATGTTGAACGTCGGACTCGATTATCTCGCGCTTGAGCGTCGTGCCAATACTCTCTCTGGTGGAGAAGCGCAGCGTATCAGACTTGCTTCACAACTCGGATCCAGGCTTGTCGGTGCGATGTATGTTCTCGATGAACCGACAATTGGATTGCATCAGCGCGATAACGATCGTTTAATCAAGACCTTGGAAGACCTGCGAGACCTCGGTAACACTATCGTTGTCGTCGAACACGACGAAGATACAATCTATGCCTCTGATTACATTGTCGACATCGGACCAAAAGCTGGTGTTCACGGCGGGGAAATTATCGTTGCGGATTATCTCGACGAACTTTTGACAGCAAAAACAAATAAATCAAAGTCCCGTACGCTTGCATATCTTCGTGAAGAAGAGTTTATTCCAATTCCAGAAAAGCGTCGCGAGGCCGATAAGGGCTGGATAAAAATCCGTGGCGGTAAAATTTTCAATATCGATAATTTAAATGTCGACGTGCCACTTGGCCGTATGACTGTCATCACTGGTGTTTCAGGCTCGGGTAAATCAAGTTTCATGTATGAAATTCTCGACAAGAATTTGCGCGCTAGATTTGATCGTCGTTATCGAAGCGCCCAAACCTTTAACTGCGCCTCTTTCACTGGTGCTGAATCTGTTTCGCGATCCATTCTTATCGATCAATCACCGATCGGCCGGACCCCACGCTCAAACGTGGCAACCTACACTGGCGCGTGGGGACATATTCGTGACATGTTTGCCGAAAGTGAAGAGGCGAGACTTCGTGGTTGGAAGGCGAACAGATTTTCATTCAACGTCAAAGGCGGGCGATGCGAGGCCTGCGAAGGTCGCGGACTTGTGGCTGTCGAAATGCACTTCTTGCCGACGGTTTATGTGAAATGCGATATCTGCGACGGCAAGCGTTTTGACAAAGAAACTCTGAAAGTGAAATACAAAGGAAAAAACATTCACGAAATCTTGAAAATGAATGTCGAAGACGGTCTGAAATTCTTTGAAGATATTCCTGCTATTTATGATCGTTTGAAAACTCTCGATGATGTCGGACTTGGGTATATTGAAATTGGTCAACCAGCAACGACGCTTTCTGGCGGAGAAGCTCAACGCGTAAAAATTTCCTCAGAGCTTTATCGACCAATGACTGAGCGCACAATATATCTTCTCGATGAACCGACTGTGGGACTTCACTACGACGACGTGGCGAAACTCATAGAAGTCTTGAACAAACTCGTCGTTCGTGGAAATTCTGTTGTTATCATTGAACACAATCTTGATCTGATAAAAGTTGCCGATTACATCATCGATCTCGGTCCCGAGGGCGGAGAAGGCGGCGGCAAACTTGTAGCCAAAGGAACACCAGAAGAAGTTGCTAATAACGAAAAATCTCACACCGGAAAATATTTGAAGAAGGTTTTGGTGAAGACGAAGAAGGCGATGAAGGCCGCTTCGTAAAAGTATATTTGAAAAGTTCAGAATAATTTTTCTCTAAGAAGAAAAATTTTCTTCCGCCTCGGATTTTTTTGTAAACAAAAATCCTGCGGCGAGCCTTTTCAAATATACTTTTACTCCGCCTTTGGTTAAAACGGAAAAGGGCCTATACAGGCCCCCGTTCACGATCGAGCAATTTCTTGGCAAGCCAATTAAGCAAGGCTGCAATGCCCAGGCATCCGACGAAATGCGTCAGTACGTAGAGTTCGCGGATTTGTTGCTCGGTTTCGATGTTAAAGAGCTGCTGCAGAATCATGGTGGTAAGAGGTTTAGGTCAAGAATATAGCGTATTATTTGAGATTGGTCAAAATGTGGAAAACCAAGTAATATAAAATTTGTGAAAAAGGCAGATCTAAAAAAGCTTCCCGATAGTCCCGGGGTATATATTTTTAAAAAAGGCCGAGACGTTTTGTATGTCGGTCGGGCAACATCCCTGCGTGATAGGGTTAAAAGTTATTTTGGCGATGATTTGATACAAACTCGCGGACCGCTCCTGGTCGACATGATCACAATGTCAAAGACGTTAGAACATTTAACGACAGATTCAGTCCTTGAAGCAATTATCTTGGAAGCTAATCTGATAAAAAAATATCAACCAATTTATAACACCAAAGAAAAAGACGACAAGAGTTTTTATTATGTCGTTATTACAGAAGAAGACTTCCCGAAAGTGTTGCTTGAGCGCGAAAGCGATCTACGTACTACGCACTACGTACTACGCACTAGCTTCGGCCCCTTTCCAAATGGCCCCGCGATTCGTGAAGGGTTGAAAATAATTAGAAAAATTTTCCCATTTCATGATGGTAGCTCAATAAAGAAAGACCAGTTTACTTTTTACCGACAACTCGGTCTTGCGCCGGACACCAGTAATGCTGACGCACAAAAGTCTTATAACAAAAATATTGAAAATATAATTTTATTCTTCAAAGGTAAAAAGAAAGAACTTGTGAAAAATTTGGAGCGTGAAATGACGTCACTCGCCAAAGAAATGCGTTTCGAAGAAGCCGGCAAGATCAAGCAGAAAATTTCGGCACTTCAACATATTCGAGATGTGTCTCTGATCAAGCACGACGAGCTTTTGAAAAAAGATTTTGGTTTTCGTATCGAAGCATACGATGTGTCGCATATTTCTGGTACAAATATGGTAGGAGTGATGACTGTCGTCGAAGGCGGTGTCGCGGATAAAAATGAATATCGAAAATTCCGTATTCGCGGGTATGATAAATCAAACGACGTTGGAGCTTTGGCCGAGATCATAAAAAGACGACTGGGTCATCCGGAATGGAAATATCCAAACCTTGTCGTCGTTGATGGCTCGGTTGCGCAGAAACGTCGAGTCGAAAACATCTTTAATGAATTGGGAATACAGATACCTGTCGTGGCTGTGGTCAAAAATGAGCGTCATAAACCCAAAGCAATTCTCGGCAACAAGAAAATCACTATTGAGCATGAAAAAGCGATAATCCTCGCCAACGCCGAATCTCATCGATTCGCTCTACGATATCACCAGGAAAAACGAAGCCAGTTTCGGAAATAATGCTAAAATATTCCCATGACTGATTCGACGAAAACTCGCGTCGGAGTACTACGCGGTGGCGTGGGACCCGAATACAATATTTCTCTTGAGACCGGCTCATATGTTCTGGCGCATATTTCGCGTGATAAATATCGAGCCATAGATATTCTTATAGATCGTGATGGCGTTTGGCATCAAAATGGTGTGCCTTTGGCTCCAGAACACCTGAGCGAACACGTCGATGTAATTTTTAATTGTTTGCATGGTGTGGACGGTGAAGATGGTCGCATCCAAAAATTTCTTGAAAGCAAAAATATTCCATTTGTTGGATCAGATACTTTGTCCTCGGCCTTGACGGGAAATAAAACTGCCGCCAAAGAACGTCTAAAATCAATTGGTTATAAAACTCCGCGTTATGTCGTTCTTCAAGACCTCGGTCAATTCACCGACGAAACAGAAAAATTAAATCACATCCGTCGCAAAGCCATGGAGGTTTTCAAAAAGCTTGGCGGAAGCTGGATTGTCAAACCGATTCTCGGAAGTGCTTCGACACACACATATCTTGTTACGACATTTTCAGAACTTATTTCGATTTTGCACCATCTATCAGATTTGTTTAACGAAATTTTAATCGAAGAATATGTCGAAGGCAAAGAAGTTGTCTCGGCAATTTTGGAAGGCTACAGAGATAATTCGCACTATGCTATGCCTCCGCACGAAGTTAGTTTGCGTGAAGATTTACCAAAAGTTGGTCCAAAACCAATGGGGCTTCACCGAGTTTACGTGGTGGGTAAAGACAGTAGTCAGAAAAAACGTATCGAAGACATGACTCGAGAAATCCATCGTGAATTTGGGATGTCAGATTTTTCTCTCGTCGAATACATTATTTCCCCGAAAGACGAAATTTATGTGATTGAAGTTGACTCGGTTCCAATTCTGGGTCGGGGTATGCCGGTGCATAGCTTACTTGAGTCGGTGGGAATATCTGAAGCGGAATTTATTGATCATTTGATTTCTAGAAATATAAGATGAAGAAAATTGTGCGATGTGGCTGGCCCGGAGAAGATGCTTTGATGCAGAAATATCACGATACTGAGTGGGGCAAGCCAGAGCGAGACGATAAGAAGATCTTCCGCGCGATAATTCTCGATACATTTCAAGCCGGACTCTCGTGGAAAATAATTTTGCATAAGAGAGATAACTTCGCAAAAGTATTCGACAATTTTGATTTTGAAAAAGTTGCAAAGTTTACAAAAGCCAGGGAAGCGAAACTTCTAAAAGATGCTGGGATAATCAGAAATCGTCTGAAAATTGCTGGAGCAGTGGAAAATGCCAGAGCTTTTATTCGTGTCAGGAAAGAATTTGGAACATTTTCGAAATATATTTGGGGTTTTGTTGGCAACAAACCGATTCAAAATAAGCTTAAACATTCGTCCCACATGCACGCGACGACGCCACTGTCAGACAAAATTGCCTCAGATATGAAATCTCGAGGATTTAAATTTTGTGGCTCAACCGTGACCTACGCATTCATGCAGGGAATCGGGATGGTGAATGATCATTTGACGACGTGTTTTAGGTATAAAGAGTTGCAAAAAGGTTCAAAATAAGTAGAATTTAAAAGTCCAAAATAAGGGCCCTTAGCTTAGTTGGTAGAGCGCCGCTTTTGCAAAGCGGAGGTCAGGAGTTCGAATCTCCTAGGGTCCACCAAAGACACAAAATCCCAACTGCTTGGGATTTTGTGCTTTTGTGGAAGGCACAGGCATATTTTTGTTTGAGCGGAGCGAAAGGCAAAAATGCCGAGCCGGGGTCGCGAAATTTTTCCGTCAGGAAAAATATTTGTGACCACCAAACTAATCCAAATCTGCAGGGCTTTTATTTTTGTGGACCCGAAAGCCTGGCAAACTGCTTTGCCTGCAGGGAGATTCGAAAGCCACAGTCATGTCGCTTTCGACAGATGAGGCGGGGTCGCGAACACTTTGGCTTTTGCGAATTGTATGAAGCAAAAGACTTAGTGATTCGTGACCGAATCTCCAGCCCACAAAAACTTGACACATCTCATTTTTTCCGTAAAGTTATATCCGAAAGTCCTCCACACGAATCAACACTTCCAACAATGGAAACCAGCAAGAACTTCCTCTTTGGTCTGATCCTTGCGATCATTGCCACTGCACTGAATGAATACCTTCGACTCTTCGAGTTTGAATGGTATTTGTTCTTTGGATTCGCATTTCTTGCCTGTCTTCCTTGGAAGATCGGCAAGAACGTATACTCTGTCTTTGGTGGCTGGAGCGATGAGGGGAGCATTACCTCTCTGTGCTCGATTTACCAGGAAGCAAAAAGAACGTCTTTCAGCTTCTTTGGTATAGCCTATCAAAAGGCTGGCTGGAATGCTTGGCAGATAGTCGGTATATCTTACCAAGACGCTGGCGGTTCCTCCGGGCAAGCTATCGGCGTAGCTTTCCAGCTTGGTTATGATGCCGACCAGCTCATCGGCGTAGCTTTTCAAAACCCTTGGAATGATTCTGTTCAGGGTTTCGGCATAGCTTTCCAGAGCAGCAAGAATGATACTCTGCAAGTCTTCGGCATAGCTTATCAGTATGCGGGAAGATATACCAACCAGTGTCTAGGGATATCCTGGCAAAAGACTGATATGAGCGATGGCCCAGGTGCCGGTCCAAGGGTCTACATCCTCAACTTTGATGCGTTTGATGAAGAAGAGTCACGTGCGGGATGGTAATGATCATCGCTAACACGATCCACACGGAAGGCCCACGCCTCGTGTGGGTCTTTCTTTTTATGTTTGACATTTTCAACTTTTTCCGTAAAGTTATATCCGAAAGTCCTCCACACGAACCAATAACTCATACAATGAGCAAACCCGAACGATTGCCGTACATCGGCGTCACCGGCTTCACCGACCCTAAGCAGGTTGAATCAGCCATAGGTAACTTCGCCTTCGGATCCTCGATGAGGAGACGAGAGATGCAACTAATGGTCGGCGTACTCGCCACCTACAAGTCACTTCGTGGTATTCCGATGAAGCCCAAATGGGCCCAACAAACACCGGAGTCACGCCAGATCAGTGGACTCTTTGATCCAAGCCCACACGCTCTGAACTTGGTGCATTTCAGTACCGAAGAGCACCTAGCACCGATGACGATCCTTGGCGATATGGTTAAGGCGATGATCATTGGTGGTGAACATTGCCACGGACTCCAACTGAATATGGTTTGGCCAGACCGAAGTGTATTACAGACCTTCAGGGATGTCTGTGGGAATGCCCGGGTAGTGCTTCAGATCGGCAACAAGGCCCAAGAAGTTGCAGGTCTGACTCCAGCGAAGATCGCCACGTACGTGAAGTTGTACGACGGTCTTATCGACGACGTGCTCTTCGATCCAAGCGGTGATCTCGGTCAACCATTCACACCATCGCGAGCACAGGACGTACTGAGTGAGATCGAAGATCTCGATATGAACATCGGCCTCGGTGTTGCCGGTGGTCTTGGTCCAGGTAGTCTGCATATGTTGGATGGGTTGATAAAGAGGTTTCCGAACCTCAGCATCGACGCCCAAGGACAACTTCGTGACGAACTGAACAACCTTGATACCGAGCGTGTAAGTAGCTATATCTCACAATCCGCGGTGTTGCTCGGCAATTACTGCGGAACGTGACATCACCCCGCCTCATAGGAGACCGCTCCTCTGGGGCGGTTTCTTTTTTACCCACTCAAAATCTCTTTCAAATAAACACACTCCCTCGCAAATTGATTCCAAAATCCAGGCTCGAAGTCCACCAAAGACACAAAATCCCAACTGCTTGGGATTTTGTGATTTTTACTCCACATCTAATTTTATAATTATTTGATAAAATAAGCTCAATGAAACACTTCTTCATTTTTTTGTCTGTTATTGTTTGTGCTGGCGTTGCCGGGCATTTTGTATTTGCGTCTCGTGTTCAGCTGACCAGTGTAAATGACTCATCTGAATTAGGTAATGACGATTCAGAAAGTTCAAATCCTGTAGGAAGAAAAATTTCTTCCGACGGCCGCTATGTTGTTTTTAGTTCGGTTGCCACCAATCTTGTTTCTGGAGACACGAATGGCACATCTGATGTTTTTATTTATGATAGAACTTCTGAGACGACCGAAAGACTGAGTGTCGATAGTCTTGGTGTTGAATCTGACGGTTCATCATATTTTCCGGCAACCTCTTCTGACGGTAGGTACGTAGCTTTCCAGTCAGACGCTACTAATCTTGTGGCGGGAGATACAAATGGTTTACCAGACATCTTCGTTCACGACAGACAAACCGACACCACTGAGCGTGTGAGTGTAGATAGTCTTGGTGTGGAGGCCGACGGCGATTCTCAATATGTATCTATTTCTGAAGACGGTCGTTATGTTGCCTTTGGGTCAAATGCAACCAACCTCGTGGCCGGCGATACCAACGGCACCGGAGATGTTTTTGTTCACGACAGACAAACCGACACCACTGAGCGTGTGAGTGTCGATAGTCTTGGTGTTGAAGGAGATAGTGATTCAAATTCTTTCGCGTCTATTTCTTCTGATGGTCGCTATGTCGTTTTTAGCTCAGGATCCACAAATCTTGTGTCGGGGGACACCAATGGCGATACTGATCTTTTTGTCCACGATAGACAAACCGGAGACACTGAGCGTGTGAGTATCGATAGTTCAGAAAACGAGGGAAATGGTGATTCTTTTGTCGGAAATATATATGGCGACGGTCGATATGTTGTATTTGAATCTCATGCAACCAATCTTGTTTCGGGCGACACGAACGCTTCAGTTGATGTGTTTTTGAGAGATCGTGACTTAGGAACCACTGAACGTATAAGTCTCGACGCGACAAATACAGAAGCAAACAATAATTCATTCTATTCGACTCTGACGCCAGACGCTCGTTACGTCGTATTTCAATCTACCGCAACAGATATTGTGACAGGAGACACGAATGGTGTTTCAGATATTTTTATTAGGGATCTTGACACCGAAACAAATACACGAATTAGTGTTAGCGACGCGGGTGTTCAAGGAAATGCGGTTTCAAGCACTCCAGACATTACTTCCGATGGACGTTACGTGATTTTTTATTCTTCCGCTTCCAACCTTGTTTCTGGTGATACAAATGGTAAACAGGATGTTTTTGTTTATGATGCGGAGTATGAAGAAATTGAATCCGCGGTTGTTTCTGGAGGCGTAGAAAGTTCTGGATTTTTGCAGCCTCATATCAGTCTGCAAAATTATGCAACACAGACGTCTAGTCAGATTGTCAATTTGGTTGCACATATTCCCTCCACAACTACTTTTTATGAAATTTCCAACACGCCAGATTTTACTAATAGACAAATTTTTATCCGAGATGGTTTAGAAAAAATATTACGATGGGATATTTGTAATAATTTAAAAACCTGCGAACTCGGTCAAAAGAAGATTTACGCGCGTTTTTATAACCCAGAAAGAATGATTTCGGAACAAGTTTTAGAAATAGATTATTTGGTGACAAAAGAGTGTCCTTATTTTAAACAATATTTGCGAATGGGTTCCAAGAAGAATAACCCTGAAGAAGTTATAAAGATGCAGGCGTTTTTGAATACCCATATGGGCGAAAATCTTTCTGTTGATGGCTATTTTGGTAAATCGACCTACGAATCAGTTAAAAGATTTCAAGAAAGATATCCAGATCAAATAATTAAACCATGGCCGACGCTCGATCATTCAACGGGTTGGTGGTATATTACCACTTCTGGCTACGCTAACGTTTTGGTTGGTTGCTAACCATCAAAAGGTTTACAAAAAATAACTTTTTGATTATAGTTTTTCGTGAACCAGAAACAGTTTAAACCGCAAGGCCATGCAAACCGCAGCAATAAGGATTCCAGCGTCTGAGCCTTTGGCTAGATCTGATGCGAAGGTGGTTGAGTCCGCAACTAGCCTAATGTCTCAAAAGGCAAAAAGGCAAAAGCAGATCTACGACAACGGCTCGTATCAATTCAGACACCTCATTCTCGTCATCCTTCAAACCAATAAGAGGGGTAGGGATGGGCACGACACCACAACCTACTTCGTGCTCCGGAAATACCCGGATCTGAGTTGGGAGGAAGAGAAGGGGTTCGTACGGGATCTGCTCAAGAAGCATCATCCTGGGCTCTACAACCGGCTGGAGGCCAAGAAATGGGTTTGGGCGAAGCCCTAACCCAAGAAGAAGCTGGCTTAGCCGTGTCCTTTCAACACGAAAAGTGCCCCTTGATCTCATTGGTCGGGGGCACTTATCGTTTTATTAAAATTTATCTCAAGAAATGTCTTTTTGACAGTTAAGTCAAAAAAAGTAGAATTAACCAAAATGTCGAGGTGAATTGCTTGACAAATGAAATGTCTTGCCGTATAATCCCGCCATAAACATTCGAACGTCTTTTTCGCTCGAATTTGTAAAAAAGATTGTTTGATGAGATGGGAGGTTTGAAAACCTTTCGAATAATCTTGTCTGGCAACCATGTAGTTCAATTAGTTTATTAATTTTGCGTTTTATTACTAAAAAATATTTTATTATGAAGAATTTCAAGATTAAAAACCTCTCAAAAACAGCGCTTCTCGGCGTCTTTGTTTTTCAGTTTGCAATAACAACATCTTTCGCGCCGATAATCGCGCGAGCCCAGGTGGCAACTGAGGAGACCACTGTCGATACAGTGGAAACTGTGACCGAACCCGTAGAAACTGATACTACGGAGGAAGTCGTTATAGAAGAAACAACCACAGACGTCCCCGAAGGTGACACAACCACTCCTTCTACTGAAGAAACAACTGAATCAGAATCAAAATCCGAAGAAAAGTCATTTTCTGTTGTTGGTGGCGGAGGACACAACCCCGTAGATATTTGTCACGCAGCTGGTCAGAGTGGAAACTATGTTTTCCTTACTGTTGATGACGATGGAACATACGGAGGTCATGGTGAGCATGAAAACGACATTTTGCCGATAACTGATGTAAATGGAGACAAAGAAATTAATCAAGCTGATTGCGACTACGTTCCTCCACAGGAACAAGTCTGTGATGCTTCGATCAACCTATTCGAAAATGGGGGATTTGAAAACCCAGCACTAGCTGGAAGTTGGAATATTTACGCTGACGGAACTTCAGGACTTGCTTGGGACGTACAGTGGCAAGCTGGCTCTGGCGACAACACTCCTGCCAAGGCAGAACTCCAGAAGATCTACACAGCTCACTCTGGTGAACAATATCTAGAGCTCGATTCTGATTTTGATGGACCAGGAGGATCAATTTCAAATGAGGCTGCTTCGACTCGGATTTCTCAAACTATTACGACTATTCCTGGACAAGAATATGAAATTTCATACTTCTATTCTGCTCGACCTGGATATGGAATGGCCGATAACAAAGTTGGTCTTTATATAGATGGATTCC
>CAZSFS010000001.1:24829-27616 GCA_964606255.1 uncultured Candidatus Saccharibacteria bacterium
CGACCTGGATATGGAATGGCCGATAACAAAGTTGGTCTTTATATAGATGGATTCCCTTGGGATCTTTCTGTCACAACCAACGGCATTGGTGATTCTGATACTACATGGTTCCAAAAAACAAATAGTTTTACTGCTGATAATACTTCACACACCATTACATTTGCCGATCTTGGAACAGCCAATTCTTTCGGTATGTTTCTTGATGATGTTCGTGTAAATTGTATGGAGGATGATGGTGGCGGAAAGAAAAACACACCACCAGATATAACAGTCGTGCCAGAAGTTATCGAAGTCTTTATTGGTTCTGTTTGTGACGAAGCATTTATCTTAAATGGTGTCACGGCTGAGGATCTTGAAGACGGAAATATCACAAGTGAAATCGAATACGCAGGGATTGTTGACTGTAACACTCTCGGTACTTATGTCGTGACTTATGATGTCGAAGATTCAGAGGGGCTACCTGCAGATCAGGAGACTCGAACAATTCGTGTTGTGAATCAAGACGACGATGAAGAAAATCCTTCTTGTGAGTCACAGGCAATTTGGGCACGCGTCGTCGTTACTTCATATTCAAACGTTGGTGCTGGCGATGTAACAAACACTATTTATCTAGGCTCATCTATCAATACTGTTACGACAGGCGAGTGGTTCCCGGTAAGTCCGGCTGATGTTCAAAGTATTGAAAATTTTGCCGATGTTCCTGGAATTGCCGTAAAGAGACGAATTGATAATAAAATCGTTCTTGAACTTCACGGAAGTCATCTTCCAAAAGGAACAGGACAAGAATTCGCTGACGGATACATTGAATTTTTCAATGCTGTACCAACAGCTCTAGTTGGTGCAACAGGACAAAATAAACTCGAAAACCTGGCTTCTGGTGGTCACGAAGATATGGTTTGGATAACTGGAGACACTGCAAACTTTAACTTGGGTGTTGGAACAGCTGACGACAGATTCAGTACTACATACGTTTATTCTCTAGACGAAGACTGTGAAGATGACGATGGAGGAGGAGAAGATAACAATCCACCAGCCATTGTTTTGGCTGACGAATGTATTCTTTGGTCAGCAGAATCATTTGACTTCACAAGCGGTGTCACAACAAGTGATGTTGATGGTGACACAGTAACTCTTTCATATGTTGTTAATCCAGATCCGATAGTGTTTGGTCAAAATGGAACTTACACAATTACATATACAGCAGATGATGGGCAAGATTCGACCGTTGTTGCGAAAACTCTTACCATTGACGAAGACTGTGAAGATGACAATGGTGGCGGAGGGGGAACTGGCGGCGGAGATGATGAAGACAATGGTGGGGGAGGCGGCGGTGGTAGTTCAGGAAGCATTCTTGGTGGCGGAGGATCAAACCGACAAGGAGAAGTCTTGGGTGCAACGACGACAGCTTGTGCACAGTTTACTCAGTACCACGATACCGGAAGTACCAAGAGTGAAGTTAAGGCTCTTCAGACATTCTTAAACGAATACATGGATGCTGGACTTACTGTCAATGGAACTTATGACTGGGCGACGACTCAGGCAGTACACAACTTCCAGGCTTTGCACTGGGATGCGATCATCAAGCCATGGCTTGGAGCTCCAAGTAAGATCAGTCCAAATACAACAGGAAGAACTCGACAGATGACGACTCAGGCCCTCAATTTCATCATCAATTGTCCAAACGATGAAATGTATCTAGAAGATCCTCAGATTTTCTACAAACTAACTGAGATCAAGAACAAAAAAGAATTTACCGCGGATCAAATCATGAAGATAACTAATATCTTGGATGTAGTCCATGGAGTAGTCCTTGGAGCCGAGACAATGGAAAAATAATAATTTAAAAGAAAGAGAAAATCCCCCGCGTCAAACGCGGGGGATTTTCTCTTGTTTGTATTATAAACACTGATATAATTTAACCAAGTCAAATATTTTAATGCAAACCACAAGCTTTCATCGAAGTAAATATAATATTTGTTGGATCTCGTCTATCGTGATTTTTTTAGGCACGATCGTTTATCCAATTACTTTTGAACATGTAAATAAAAAAAGTCGTACTAATGTCGTGCAATCTATTGCTCCGACCTTTTCGGTTCCAAACGTAGAAGTTGTCCCGGTAAAAAATTCTCCAACTATCGTTAATACTGAAACCACAAAATCAACAACTTCTTCAAAATTAATTTTTACTCGCGATTTGAAGATTGGCGACAAGGGACCGGACGTCAAAAAGCTTCAGCAGTATCTAAATCAACGTGGATTTATCGTGGCAGAATCAGGTAACGGCTCGTTGGGTAACGAAACCGAGCTTTTTGGGCCCGGAACGGCCAAGGCCCTAAAAGCTTTTCAAGAGGCCTATGCGGATATTCTTTTAAAGCCGTATGGTTTGTCTGAGGGAACTGGATTTTTTGGTGAAGTAACTAGGCGTTTCATGAATTCATAAATCATTTTTGTAATCGTTATGAAAATTTTTCTAAAAATTTTAACCATAGTTATATTGAGCAATCCAATGTTCTTATTGGCTCAGATGGAAAATCCAACAATACCTGATTCTCCAGCAAACTTACTTGCTCGTACAGGAGGAAGAGATATCTATGTTCAATGGGATGTTCCAGCAAGTGACGGGGGGTCAGCTTTAGATGGCTATAATCTCAATTATAGACAAGGTAATTCTGGAGACTGGATGTCGATTTTTACGTCACAAACAAGTTATGTTTTATTGGATCTTAATTTAGATACAGAATATCAAATATTTGTGACAGCGGTTAATATCATTGGAGAAAGTCGGCC
>CAZSFS010000001.1:27716-33004 GCA_964606255.1 uncultured Candidatus Saccharibacteria bacterium
TATTTTTTTGTTGTTGGAGGAGAAGATGAAAGCGGAAATTCTTATACCAGTACTGTAGAAAATTTCGAAACATCTGGCTGCATCGGAAATGTAACTTCTGACGATGTTGGAGAACTCGTCGCTCCAGATAGTGTTAATAATTTTTCTTTTGAAAATGCCAAAGTTGAAATTGTTGCCGCGCCAGGAACGACGAGTCGGGACGCGGTTTTTCAAGTTAAAAGATTGAACGTGTCTTCTGTTGATAACGAAGTAGGTTGCCCCGTCGATGCAAAACCACTTGGTGAAAATATTTATGATATAAAGCTTTTGGATAATTATGATTCTGTAGCTAGCGTTCGAGAGCCCGTTACCGTGACTTTAGACTACGGAGATGAAAATCTGCAGAATATAAAAGAAGAAAGTTTATCGTTATATCATTACACCGAAGGCGTGGGTTGGCAAAAACTTCAAGCGTGTATTGTCAATAAAACAGCAAAAACCATAAGTTGCGAAGTTGCCAGTTTTTCCAAATTTATGATTGCTGTTGACGAAAATTGTGACGAGACCAAAAGTTTCTGGCGAAAGACAATTGACGGTTTTGGAAACATTCTAAATCGTGTTGATTCTGCTATAAAGAAATTTTTCTGGAGATCTGATAAAACATTTATTAATTCTTAAAATTAAAATATGAAAATTTCAAATCAGTTCCTGTGGACGCTCGTCGTGATTTTGACGGTGTATGGTTATTTCCAGGGCGTTGTCGTACCGCAAACGGAGACAAAGTACGCACAACAAGCATCTGTCATAAGTATGGACAGAACGCCATCATCGGGCACGGTTAAATCGTTTCCGTGTAATCCAGTCCAAACCAAATGCGGAAAATTGGTCATCAAAAAAGATGCTGTTCCGGATAGCTATCAGGATTTCACTTTTGTCCACCAGACTATTCCTGGGTATGTCCAAACGTTTACGTTGGATGACGACGCCACCCTTCCAAATCCTTCGACCCTTCCAAATTTTAAAGCTTTCTATACTCCTTACAACGCGACATTTTCGGTCGCCGAAGTTACAAATCCGGCTTTTATCGCGACCGTGACATGTGTTGATCCGTCAGGTGGAACAACTGTAAACGGTGCGATAGCTAACATATCAATATTCCAAGGTGAATCCGTGACGTGCACGTTCAAGAATGTTCCAGCTTCTACCACAACAGCCTGCACCACTTCTAATACTTGGACACAGAGGGCGAATTTTGGAGGTGGATTGAGAAATGAAGCCGTGGGATTTTCAATCGGTACCAGGGGATATCTAGGTTTAGGTATTGATGATTTAGGTAACTACTATCAAGACTTCTGGGAATACAACCCAACCACAAATACCTGGACACAGAAAGCAGACTTCGCTGGCGGCTTAAGAATGGGGCCGGTTGGTTTTTCGATAGGAACAAAAGGCTATGTTGGCATTGGAGTATCTGGCATTCCTCTCCAAAATCAATGGACCAATCCAGGTAATCTTACTAGTGACTTCTGGGAATACAACCCAACCACAAATACCTGGACACAGAAAGCAGACTTCGCTGGCGGCTTAAGAGGAGTTGCGGTCGGTTTTTCGATAGGGAGTAAGGGGTATATTGGTTCTGGTTCGAGTGTTATAGTAAATCCATCAGTCACCACTATAGACCATAACGATTTCTGGGAATACAACCCAACCACGAATCTCTGGACACAGAAAGCTAATATACCGGGACCCCGTTCCAACTCGGTCGGCTTCTCAATAGGAGCCAGAGGTTACGTGGGCGCTGGATCCAGTAATACATCACCGTTGCCAACGTATTACCAAGACTTCTGGGAATACAACCCAACCACAAATCTCTGGACACAGAAAGCTAATTTTGGTGGCGGGACACGAATATCTGCTAGTGGATTTTCCGTTGGTTCTCGTGGTTATTTAGGGGTAGGATATTCTTTTACTATTGGTAATAATATTCTGACCCACAATGACTTCTGGGAATACAACCCAACCACAAATACCTGGACACAGAAAGCTAATTTTGGCGGGGGTACACGAGTTTTTAGCGACGGATTTTCTGTTGGGAACATTGGCTATTTAGGTATAGGTAGAGTTGATCCCATGCTCGGGAGTAGCGTCTCAGATTTTTGGTGCTATAAACCTTAATTATTAATCCATGCAGAAAAAAGTTCTAACAATTTTAGGTGCTTTAGTTTTGCTGGTTGTGGCGTATTTTCTCTACCAAAATTTTCACAAGGAAAAAGAAATTCCAAATCCGTATGCTGATGCGCAAATAACTTCTGAAACGTACGCAACCGACAATGGTTTCGGTTACAAGATTTATATTGATGGGCAACTCTACGTCGATCAGCCGACAATTCCAGCTGTAGCAGGGAATAATAGTTTTGACTCAGAATCCGACGCAGAAGCTGTAGCAAATTTGGCAATATCAAAAATCCGAGAAGGCATTATCCCACCAACTATTAGTGTCCAAGAACTCCAAGGTTTGGAGGTAAAGTAGAGGAAAATGCTATAATTTAAGAGCAAGCTTAAGCTATTGCTTTTTAAATAAAGTATGGTATAATTCAGACAATGAAATCAATGAAAAAAACGTTCAAGAAATATTTCGTTCCACATCTAGAAAACGATCACAAACCTCACATCTTGCGTGAACGTGCCGTTTTGTCCATGACGCTTGTCGTTGTCGCGCTTTTCGTCGCCTCGGCCCTGGGCAATTACGCTGTTCGAAATATCAAATCTTTGGCTGCTATTCAATCAGCCTTTCTTGTCGACTTGGCGAACGAAGACCGTGCTGATCTCGGACTCAAACAACTTGCTTTAAATGACAAGCTTGTGAGTGCCGCTAGTCTAAAAGCCAATGACATGGCCGAAAAAAGTTATTTTGCACACGTAAGTCCAGAAGGCAAAACGCCTTGGTACTGGATAGAGAAAGCTGGTTATACATATATTTACGCGGGTGAAAATTTGGCCGTGAATTTTGATGATTCGGAAGATGTTGAAAAAGCTTGGATGAATTCACCCACTCACAAGGCCAATATACTAAATAACAAATATACCGAAATCGGTATTTCGACCGCTATCGGAACTTACAAGGGCGAAAAGACAACTTTTGTTGTTCAGATGTTTGGTACTCCAAAGAAATCAGTAATTGGAACCCTAGAAACAACACTGACTCCAAAAGTGGCCGAAGCTTCCGAAGTTAAAACCGTGACAGAAATAAATACAGCCTCCGCAGGAACGGCTCAAGACTTAGAGGAAGTTGTTCCGGAGGCGATTGTCACGGGCCAAGAACCAACCTCTGACGAGGGAAGTAATTTCATGTCCTTTACTAATCCAGAAGCTTCCCCAGAAGAACTTAATCAGACCGAAATCGAAAGTGTAGATCAAAAGTTAAAATATACAAATTGGTTTGAACGAGTAATTGTTTCTCCAGGAGCGGTAGTGAGAAATATTTATTTTGCTCTTATGGCTCTCGTAATTTTTTCTTTGATTTTGAAAATATTTATCGAAATTCGTTTGCAGCATCCTCGAAACATCATTTATGGTACGGTGTTACTTGCCATAATCTTGGTTTTTATGTATTTGAATTCTAGCCTGGGGCCAGTCAGTAGGATTGTCGCAGCCGTCTAATTTTTTTGAAATAAAACCTTGTTTTTTGCGTCATAAGTAGTAGACTGGAAGGTAACTTATTAGCCCTTTCGGGTTAAGGGGGTAAAATCAAAAGGATTATTATCCGTTATTATTAGTGTTAGAAAAATATTATGAAAACATTTTTATCAAAAGGTTTTGGAGTCTTGGTTATCTTTGCGATGACTTTCAACGTCGCTTTGGCCACAACACCAAATCCAGAAATGGAAATTTGTCATTTCCCACCAGGAAATCCAAATAATCCGCAGACCATTACAATTAATTCAAATGCTTGGCAGGCACACCAGAATCACGGTGATTACCAAGGGGTTTGTGAAGGAGAGCAAAATATTCCGGTTTGTAACGTAGAAGAAAATCTAGTTTATAATGGAGGTTTTGAATCTCCGGTCGTAACGGCTGGTCAGGGATGGAATGTTTATCCAAACGGCACTGTCGGGCTTGGATGGAACGTTGCTTGGAACGGTGTTTTTGCCGGAGCGCCAGCGACAGCCAATCTCGAACTTCATCGAGGAGTTAACGCTTGGGTGCACGATGAAGGTATGCAACACGCAGAACTCGATACTGATTGGATAAATGGTGGTTCAGAACAAGCGTCTGTGGCTATTTCTCAAGACGTCAATACGATATCTGGTGCAACTTATGAAGTTTCTTATGCGTTTTCACCACGACCCGGAACAGCTGCCTCAGAAAATGTTTTAGAGGTCTTGGTTGATGGGGTGGTTGTCGCAACCCACGGTCCTGTTGCCGGTGGAGGAAACACATCTTGGACAACTTATACGTATGAATTTGTTGCAAACGATGGGACAGCGAACATTGCTTTCCGAGACGCTGGAACGCCGAACACCCTAGGAACATTTATCGATGATGTAAAGGTTCGATGTATTGAAGATGTTCCAGAGGTTTGTGATCCATTGTATGCTCGCATTCGAACAGCAGAACGTGGATGGTGGATGAATTGGGGAACAGGAAATTTGGGTGATTGGAACACAAAAGGTGTAGAAAATCCTCCTGTTTATGTTGGTGGAAATAATCTACTTCACAATTCACTTGGCGGAAATGGATACACTTCACAAGAATGGTTCCCACTTGTAGACGAAGAAACTTGTGAACCAATTGTTGACGAAGAATTTGACTTCAATGTTCCGGGTGTTGCGGTTCAGCGACTTGATGGATCTCTACGTGTAGTTCTCTATGGATCTCACGAAGGTGGCAATATTCAACATCTTGAAAATCGAGAGTTTGCAAAAGGAAATATTGAACTTTCGAAAGACATGGTTAATAAATTGACCGGAGCATGGGACAAGTCAAACGGCTGGGTTGATCCAGTTGATACTTATACTCGTGTACATGATCCACTGATCAATGATTCAGAAAATCCAATGGATGATCGTGGACCATTCAATGGTAATATACATATTCATCATCCAAGTTATGACAATGTAAGTGTCTGGAACGATTTGTTCCGATTTCATCTTGTTGTTACAACTGGAAATGACGGATTTTACGCAAATTATAATAACTAATACTTAAAGTTATGCTAAAAGCCCCGATTTTTGTCGGGGCTTTTAGTTTTGAAAAAGCCTTATTTTAGGCTATTATTTAACCTATGGCGAATACCTATAATCACAAAG
>CAZSFS010000001.1:33104-35736 GCA_964606255.1 uncultured Candidatus Saccharibacteria bacterium
AATACGATGCCTCAGTGGGCGGGCAGTTCTTGGTATTACTTGCGTTACATGGATCCGAATAATTCGGAAGCCTTCGTCGATTCTGAAAAAGAAAAATATTGGAATTCAGTCGATGTTTATGTTGGCGGAATGGAGCACGCCACACGCCATCTAATCTACGCCAGATTTTGGCACAAATTCCTTTACGACATTGGCGCGGTGTCGACGAAAGAACCTTTCGAGGAACTTCATACAGTTGGTCTTATTCAGGCTTCTGACGGACGCAAGATGTCCAAAAGATGGGGAAACGTTGTAAATCCGGATGAAATGGTAGATCGTTTTGGTGCTGATGCTTTTCGACTCTATGAAATGTTCATGGGGCCATTTGAACAATCAGTGGCTTGGAATACAGATGGGGTCGTGGGAACGTATCGATTCTTGGAAAGGGTTTGGAAAATGAGAGAAAATTTAATTGATTCTGATAAAGAGACTTCCCCTGACCTTCAAAAAACTATCAAAAAAGTTGGGGAAGATATCGTTAATTTTAAATTCAACACAGCTATTTCGACAATGATGATTTTTGTAAATTCCTCATCTGATATTTCTAATTCAGATTACAAAGATTTTATAAAAATTCTTGCGCCTTTTGCTCCACATATTACAGAAGAGCTTTGGTATGAACTTGGAGAAAAAGAATCCATCCATTTATCTCCTTGGCCAAAGTATGACGAATCAAAAATTAAAGATGACAAGGTTAAAATCGTTATTCAGATCAATGGTAAACTTCGCGATGAAATAGAAGTTGTTCCAGGAATTTCTGAAGAAGAAATTAAAGATTTGGTTTTGGCTCGAGAAAAAATTGTCGATAAAATTTCTGGATCCGAAATCAAAAAGTTTGTTTATATCAAAGATAAGCTCGTTAATGTTGTTATCTAAATATGGTCAAACGAGTTTTCAATCTTTTAAATCGTGAATTCAAAAACATAAATCAGGCGGCTATTATATTGGGAGCTTTTACGCTTTTGTCTCAAGTTTTGGGACTTATTCGTGACCGATCTTTTGCACACTTCCTCGGACCTTCTTCAAGTCTTGATGTTTATTATGCGGCGTTTAAAGTGCCGGACTTTATTTTTATGTCGGTCGCCTCGCTGGCTTCGGTTACTGTTATGTTGCCGTTTTTAGTCGACAAACTTGGTGTTAGGGAAGATGGGGAACTGAACGGCAATTCGGCTTCGGCCAAGAAATTTTTGAGTGAAATTTTCACTTTGTTTTTGATTGCAATGATCGTTGTTTCGGCGATCGCTTTTATTCTTATGCCAAAGCTTGTTACTTGGGTAGCGCCCGGATTTTCTGGCGTGGAACTTTCAGAACTCGTAATGCTAAGTCGAATCATGGTCTTGTCGCCGATATTTTTAGGTTTATCAAATTTGTTTGGTTCAGTTACGCAGATGTTCAAAAAGTTTTTTGTTTTTGCCCTGAGCCCATTATTTTATAATATCGGAATAATTTTAGGTGTTGTGGTTTTTTATCCTATTTTCGGACTTCCAGGTCTCGCTTACGGAGTTGTTTTGGGCGCTCTGATGCATCTTTTCATTCAATTTCCCGTCTTGGCTAAACAAGGATTTTTACCAAAAATTTCTCTGAATGTTTCCTGGAAAGATGTTAAAGAGATGGTTATGCTTTCGCTCCCAAGAACGATTGGGTTGTCGCTTTCGACACTTTCACTTATTGCGATTGTGGCCATTGCTTCACTTATTGGGACTGGTTCGATTTCTATTTTTCAATTTTCACTCAATCTTCAAAATGTTCCGCTCGGTATCATCGGCATCTCATACTCTGTGGCTGCCTTCCCAACGCTTGCTAGATTTTTCTCTTCAGACAGAATAAAAGATTTCGTTGAATACATTGCCGTTGCAGCTAGACAAATAATGTTCTGGTCGCTTCCAGTCATGTTTCTCTTTATTGTTTTGCGCGCGCAGATTGTGCGCGTGATTTTGGGAACGGGTAATTTCTCTTGGGACGATACGCGTCTAGTTGCGGCTTCGCTTGCTCTTTTTGCCATATCGGTAACGGCCCAGAGTTTAATACTTCTGTTTACGCGTGGGTACTATGCGGCCGGTAACACCAAGCGTCCACTCTTCATTAATTTCTTCTCAACTGCTATCACGATCGTCTGTGCTTTTTGGTTTGTCGATCTTTTCCGGACAGTTCCGAGTGTTCAATATTTCTTCGAATCTCTTTTACGTATTGAAAATATTCGACACACGGAGATTGTTATGCTTCCGCTCGCTTATTCTCTCGGTGCAATTTTAAATGCATTTTTGCTTTGGTTTTATTTTCGTCGAGATTTCAAAGTTGAAAACAAGAAAGAGTCATTCTTGGCCCGGTCATTTTTCCAGAGTTTTGTTGCCGCGTTTTTTGTTGGAGACATTGCCTATGTGTTCTTGGGAGTTTTCGATAATATTTTCGACATAAATAAATTCTGGGGAATCTTGGGCCAAGGGTTTTTTGCTGGGGTCATTGGTATTTTTGCCGGATATGTAATCCTTAAAGTCTTGGATAACGAACAAGTTTTGCAAATCGAGAAAGCTTTCAAAATAAAAAGATTTTGGAAAACCGACGTCGTCAAAGAAACCGAAGACGAACTTCACAC
>CAZSFS010000001.1:35836-51097 GCA_964606255.1 uncultured Candidatus Saccharibacteria bacterium
TAAAAAGATTTTGGAAAACCGACGTCGTCAAAGAAACCGAAGACGAACTTCACACTCTTTCATAAAAGCACGAAACCGCCCTTAACGGACGGTTGCAGAAGGCGGTTGCCGGCCAGGCAGAGCTTTCGCCCCACCCGACCGGTCTTCCACCAAGGCCACGAGACTATGCCCTCCAGGGGTGTCGTTCGTGGATTAAGGCTGTCGCACGGTTTGTTCGATTCTTAACTCAACCAAACCAAGGTGAAGAAGATACGTACTTTCCGTGCGGCAACGCGTTAAATCAATGTTCTTCCGGCTCGCAAGGAGCACAGCATCGAGGTAGGGAGGGTAAGTTACTGCTTTTGGGCGTTTCCTACCTTTGGGCCTAGTGGTCCTCGAGCTGTGTCCCTGCAGGGGCCGGTTCGTCGTTGGGTAGTCTATAACAACTACTTTGGGTTGTCAACTATTTCTTTTCGATCTTGTGAGGGTTGTGATTCGGGCATGCTTTGTCTGAACAGCGTATGGGAATTGTCTTAGTCCCTTCCATCATGAGTTTGCCGCAGGTCGGACATAGATCACCGGTCGGTTTGGCTTTTATCGCGCTTTTACAATTTGGATAGTTTGAGCAGCTGTAGAAAATCCCAAATCTTCCACGGCGCTCTACCATTTCGCCGTCCTTACATTCTGTGCACTTAACGCCGGTTTTTTTCTTGGCCGCCTCTTCCTCGGATTCTTTAATGAATTTACATTTTGGATAACGTGAACATGAGATAAAAAGTCCGAAGCGCCCTTCGCGTTGGACAAGTTTTCCGCCAGATTTGTCGCCACATTTTGGACACATCTCACCAATCTCTTTTGGCGGTTCAAGTTCTTTGCCTTCGGCGTTACGAGCGCCGACACAGTTGGGGAAGTCCGAACAACTCATAAACTTTCCATTTTTTGAAAGTTTGAAGACCATCTCTTTGCCGCAGATCGGGCAAGGAAATTCTTTTGGCGCGATACCGATGTTGGTTAACTTCTCAATCTTGTCCTTGCTCTTTAGGTCTTTGGTAAAAGGTCCGTAAAAATCTTTGAGTGTTTTTAGGTACGTAGTTTTTCCTTCGGCAATTTCATCCAAATGACCTTCCATTTCAGCCGTAAAAGAATCGCTGATGTACTCACCAAAGTTATTTTCAATAAAAGTTGAAACGACGTCGCCAGTTTCGGTTGGGAAAAGAGTTCGGCCTTCTTTCGTCACATATCCACGCTCTTCGATCGTGCGGATGATAGAAGCATATGTTGACGGACGACCAATATCGCGTTTTTCGAGCTCCTTAATAAGCCCTGCTTCGGTGTAACGATCTGGCGGAAGAGTTTGTTTTTCTTCTGAATTTATTTTGATGCGTTCTAGTTTGTCGCCTTCTTTTAGTTTTGGAACTTCAGTATCGTCACCACGAGCACGAGTGTCGACGGCAAGCCATCCTGGGAATAGCACGCGTGAACCATTGATTGAAAAATTTGGAATTGACTGCGATGTTGTGTTGGCCGAGACTCTAGTCTTTAAAACTTTGGCTGGAGACATTTGAGAGGAGATAGAACGTTCCCAGATAAGACGATAAAGTTTTTGTTCATCGTCGGTTCCGTGGATGGTTTTTTCCAACGGGTGAGTTGGACGAATAGCCTCGTGAGCTTCTTGGGCGTTTTTGGATTTCTTGGCGAAGAAGTTTGCCTGTGCGTATTCTTTGCCTAAATTTTTCTCAACCCAGGAAAGCATTTCACTCTGTGCGCCTTTAGACAAGTTCACACTGTCTGTTCGCATGTAGGTGATGAAGCCTTTTTCGTATAATTTCTGAGCCACACCCATGGTTCGAGATGGGGCGAAACCCAGTCTTGTTGAAGCGACTTGTTGCATAGTTGAAGTGGTAAAAGGGGGACGTGCCACGCGGTTCTGTTCAGTTTCTTTAATCGAAATAACAGACCAGTCTTCTTTGTTGGCTACACTTACAATCCTTTCGGCTTCAGTTTTATCGAAAATTTCTTTGTCACAAGTGAAAAGCATTTCATTACCGTCACGTTTTAAAAGCGCACTCAATATATAGTAATCTTCTGGTTTGAAGGCTCGGATTTCTCGTTCGCGTTCCATGATGATACGGAGCGCTGGAGACTGGACACGACCAGCCGAAAGTCCGTAACGAACTTTTTTCCAAATAAGTCCAGAAAGATCGTAGCCGAAAAGTCTGTCGAGGACTCGACGAGCTTCTTGGGCTTCTTTGAGATCAAGGTCGATAGAGCGCGGGTGTTTCAAGGCTTCAGAAATCGCTTCTTTTGTAATCTCGTTGAATGTGATTCTTTTGGGGTTTTTTAAATCAAGAGCCTCTTGTAGGTGCCAAGCAATCGCTTCGCCTTCGCGGTCGAGATCGGTTGCAAGTATCACTTCTGAGGCTTTTTTAGAAAGTTTCTTTAAATCATCAACCACTTTTTTCTTTAGTGGTGGAATTTCATAATGAGGAGTAAAGCCGGCTTCAATATCAACAGCTTTTTTATTCGATTTTGGCAGATCTCTGATGTGACCAACAGAAGCGCGTACAGTATACGCGCCATCCAAATATTTCTCGATAGTTTTGGCCTTTGAGGGCGACTCGACAATCAGTAATTTCATCCCGTTAGTGATAGGTCGCGGTCTAGGTAATAATATGTCTAGCTGTGTTTTTCCGATAGCGACCGCGAACACCATCGGGATTCATAACCAATAGTAATACTATGGATTCTCTAATTTTGCAAATTTCACGATTTTAAACCTTGCGAATTTCGCCCATTGTTTCTTTAATATGACCCTTGATTTCGAGAAGGGATAAAAACATATTTAAATCAGTAACTGAACCTTTGTATTTCTGCATCAAGAGTTCTTTGGGCATTGGTTCATAAAGCAATTCCAAAATCTCAATTTCTTCGGCAGTGCAGTTGTCATAATTTTTTTTACCAACCTCATTTTCTTTGAAACCCAGAATTTCTAATACTTCTTTGGCACCGAGACATGGATGCGCCCCTTCTTTTAAAAGTTTGTTTGTGCCAAGTGATGTGCCGGAAAAAATTTCTCCAGGAACGACGAGAACGTCGCGATTGTATTCCATGGCGAGTCTGGCTGTGATGAGGGTGCCAGATTTTTCTTTGGCTTCGATTAATAAAACAGCATCACAAAGACCAGCCATGATTCTGTTTCTTCTTGGGAAACTCCAAACAGTGGCTGTAAATTCTGGTTCAAATTCCGACAGAATGCATCCACCCTTTTCTAAAATTCTCCTCGAAATATGAAAATTTGTTTTGGGGGAAATTACTTTTTCAGATATTCCTGAACCGGGGATTGCCATGGTTAGAAGTCCGTTTTTCATGGCCGCTTCGTGAGCAATAGCATCAATTCCAAGAGCCAGGCCCGATACGATAACGATTGGGTAACCAGCAAGTCCGGCGATTATTTCTTCGCAAGCGTGTTTGCCATAAGTTGTAAAATTTCTCGAGCCGACCACAGCAAGGTATTTCAGTTTTGGGTCAGGCAACTCTCCCTCTAGGTAAAGTGACTTTGGCGGGTCATTTATTTCTCTCAGTCGATTGGGGATGGCAGAAATCTTTTTGATTTTCTGGACCATAGCCTAAATTATAGCAATTTTGTATAATAGCCGAATGCTAGATATCAAATTCATTCGGGAAAACAAAGATGTCGTCATTGCCGGCGCCAAGAAAAAGTTGGTGAAAATTGATATTGACGAGCTTCTAAAAATTGACGACAAACGCCTCGCGCTTCTGTCGGAAGTCGAAACTTTGCGTGCCAAACAAAATTCTGTGTCAGATAGAATGTCCCAGCTCACAGATCCGTCTGAAAAAGCAGAACTCATCAAATCAATGCAGGTTCACAAAGAGGATTTGAAAGCAAAAGAAGAAGAATTAAAAGCGATCATGGAAACTTGGCGCGATTTGATGCTTCGTGTTCCTAATGTCCCTGATCCGTCTGTCGCTGATGGTAATTCTGATGCTGAAAATGTCGAGGTTAAAGTTTGGGGCGAGAAAACCAAATTTGATTTCATTCCGAAAGATCATGTTGAAATTATGAAGAACTTGGATTTGGTAGATTTTGAACGTGGATCAAAAGTTCATGGTTTCCGCGGATATTTCCTTAAAGGCGACGCGGCGATTCTGTCGATGGCTATCTGGAGATACGCCATGGATTTCTTTGGAGCAAAAGGATTTACTCCAATGCTTGCGCCGGCGATTGTTCGCAAAGAACATTTCTATGGAACAGGACATTTACCAAACGACGCGGAAGACTTGTTCGAAACTCAAGACGACGACTATCTTTCTGGTACGGCTGAAGTTCCAATAATGGGATATTATTCAAATGAAATTCTCGAGTCAAAAGATTTACCGGTAAAATTTCTTGGATTTTCTCCATGTTATCGTCGTGAAGCGGGAAGTCACGGCAAAGATACCAAAGGCCTTATTCGCGTTCATGAATTCTACAAAGTCGAACAAGTAATGCTGATCGAGGCGAGTCACGAAGAATCAGTAAAAGCGCACGAATGGATCAATAGAAATACCGAAGAATTCATCGAGTCATTTGGTATTCCTTATCATACCGTAGCAAACTGTGGGGGCGATCTCGGACTCGGACAAGTCAAAAAATATGATATCGAGCTTTGGGTTCCGGGTGAAAATAAATATCGTGAAATTTCTTCGGCCTCATATTTTCACGATTTCCAAACACGACGTTTCAATATCCGCTACAAAGATACTCTCGGAAAAATTCGTTTCGCTCATTCTCTAAACTGCACAGCTATTCCAACCCCTCGAATCCTTGTTTCTCTCATCGAGAATTTCCAGACGGCCGATGGGCACATCCGTATTCCAGAAGTTCTGCAAAAATACTTTGGTAAAGATCTAATCTCTTAAAAGTTCTTATGAGGCCGACCCAAAGCTTTCCAACACCCTTGAAAAAAGTCAGGCGCAATAAAGCGCTATCTCGTTTTATTTGGACCTTAGTCATTCTTGTTGTTTTGTTTATTGGGCTCGGGCTTTTGTCACATATTCCTAAAGTTATAATAAGAGAAGTAGATGTCTCGGGCACGAAGGTTTTAAACGGCGAAGAAATTTCACAAAATATAAAAGAATATTTAGAAGGTAATATTGCTATTTTTTATGCTCGGGGCAACGTCTTTTTATATTCGAAAAATAAATTAGAAAGTTTTATTTTGGAAAAATTTCCAAGAGTTTATAGAGTTGTTGAAATTACTCGTGATGGACGGAAGTTAAATATTGTTCTAGAAGAACGCCAAGCTGCTTTTACTTGGTGTGGCGATATCGCTCCGGTCTATGCTTTAAGATTTGAAAAGCGTGATTGTTATTTCTTGGATCAAACGGGATTTATTTTTGACACCTCGCCATTTTTTACACCGGGCGTATACTTGGCCTTTTATGGTGGAATAAAGTCCGACGTCGAACCAATTGGTCAGACTCTTATAACCCAAAATAGTATTATGGATTTCGGACGTTTGTCCGAGGTTTTTGAAAAACTTAGCCTACCGATACACTCAGTTGTTATAAAATCTGACGGTCAAAATGAATTTCTTTTAAATATTTTTACAACGACCAATAATTATGCCAAGATTTTATTTAATGAAGATATTCCTCTCTTAGAAATCGAATCAAAAATTTATTCAGCCGTCGCAGAGGAATCTTTTACTGAACAATTTTCTGATAGCGATTTGGAACTTGAATACATTGACACTCGATTTAGTAATAGAGTATTCTACAAGTTTAGAAATTAGAGGTTGGAAGTCAGAAGTTAGAAAAATGGAAAATGAGAAAATAAAAATGGGTTTTTGGGCCGAGGTTTCGAAACAGAAACCTATTTTTGTGCTAGCGCCAATGGCCGATGTGACCGACTGTGCCTTCCGGAAACTTATCGCTAAATACGGCAAGCCTGATGTGCTCTGGACCGAATTTGTTTCGGCTGACGGTCTGGCTTCACGCGGACGAGAAGCATTGCTTATTGATTTACGTTTTGATTCATCAGAGCATCCAATTGTTGCGCAACTTTTTGGATCTAGTCCAGGTAATATGGAAATGGCAGCCAAACTTTGTGTTGAGCTTGGTTTTGACGGCATCGATCTAAATATGGGCTGTCCGGATCGCTCGATTGAGAAATCTAAAAGTGGCGCGTACTGCATAAAAGATCCGAGACTTGCGAAAAGTATTGTGGAAGCTGCCAGACGCGGTGCGGGGAATCTGCCTGTTTCGGTCAAAACACGTCTCGGATATAATTCTGTTGACTTCGGTTGGATAAAAGAAGTTTTGTCTTGGAGACTTCCCGTTGTTACTTTTCATCTTCGTACCAGAAAAGAAATGTCTTTGGTTCCCGCACATTGGGACATCATGCCGAAAATTATTGAACTAAGAAATAAAATTTCACCAGAGACGTTAGTGCTCGGGAATGGTGATGTCAAAGATCTTGCGGATGGGGAAGTCAAAGTATCTTCGTCTGGAGCTGATGGAGTGATGATCGGTCGAGGAATATTTGGTACGCCGTGGCTTTTTTCAAAAACTAAAAAAGTTTTTACTGTGCCAGAGAAACTTGAAATCATGCTCGAACACACGAAACTTTTCATTGAGATGTTGGGCGAGCAACCTGGCCGGTCAGGCAAAAATTTTGCCATCATGAAAAAACATTACAAGGCGTACGTAAATGGTTTTCCGGGCGCGAAAGAATTACGCGTCGAACTTATGGCAGCCGAGACTTACGAAGAAATTGAAAATCTGACTCGTAAATTTCTGAAAGATTTTACCGAAGAAAAAGTATCTTGACACTAAAATACTTCGGTTGTTATAATTTTTCTGTGGTTTTTGGATCACGCTTATCATTAGCTTTTTGAATATGGTTCTAGAAGATTTGAAATTAATCGGACTTGATATATCTGCTGATATGGATGATGAAAATAACGAAGAAGGGGACATGGATATGACAGAGGACGATGAAGAAAATGGTGACGATAACGGCATGGACGGAGACGACGAATTACTATAATTCAAAGAGTAAAAGCGACTAGAGATAGTTGCTTTTACTTTGTGCCCCCACACCCACTTTTGATTATTTTTTAAAATGCGCTTTCAGCGCTATCAAAAAGTGGGTGTGGAGGTGTGCTAGAATATAGGCCATGAGTGAAGCTTTGTATCGTAAATATCGACCATCGGCCTTTGACGAGGTCTTGGGTCAGGAGCATATTGTGAAGGTCTTGAAAGGTGCCATAAAACTTGGCAATATTTCGCATTCTTATCTACTTCATGGTTCGCGTGGAACAGGAAAAACCACGATTGCTCGAATCATTGCTCAAGAGCTCGAAACATCCCCTGAAGATATTTTTGAAATTGATGCGGCTTCGAATCGTGGAATTGATGATATCCGTGAGCTTCGCGAAGGGGTCTCAACACTTCCTTTTAATTCTAAATATAAAATCTATATTATCGACGAGGTTCATATGTTGACCAAAGAAGCTTGGAACGCGCTTTTGAAAACTCTCGAAGAACCACCAGCGCACGTTATATTTATTCTCGCCACGACCGAGCTTGAAAAGGTTCCCGAAACTATTATTTCTCGCTGCCAAGTCTTTGCTTTTAAAAAGCCGTCGCTTTCTGTGCTCAAAGAGCTCGTTCAAAATGTTGCGAAAAAAGAAGGTTTTAAAGTTGATGCGGCTGGAGCCGAACTTCTGGCGGTGCTTGGTGATGGGTCTTTCCGTGATACTCACGGAATTTTGCAAAAGATTATGTCGTATTCTAAAGATAAAAACATCGAAGCTAAAGAAATTGCTTTGATAACTGGCGCGCCACAGACGTCTTTGGTCAATGAATTTTTAGAAAGTCTTGCAACAAAGGACATGAGCAAGGGTCTTCGGTCTATACAAAAAGCAAGTGAAGAAAATATCGATATGGCGCTTTTCTTGAAACTTGTTTTAATGAAACTTCGCACGGCATTACTTTTGCGTTACGCGCCGGAAATGAAAAACACGCTCGTGGAAGGAATGACAGATGACGACAGGGAATTTGTTTTAGGAATTTTGAAAGAGAAGGGTGGGGCGATTAATTCCAAATCTTTGGAAATTCTTCTAGAAGCTGGAGAGACTCTGAAATACGCTTCAATTAAAGAGCTTCCACTCGAACTCGCGCTCACGAAAATCTTGGGTTAAGGGCTTTAATTTTGGCTGCGGGACTAGGACTCGGTCACAAATCACCAAGTCTTTTATTTCGCTTCGCTCATAAAATCCAAAGTGTTCGCGACCCCGTCTCGCCACTTCATCCTGCTTTGGCAGGCGTGTCTGCGACCTTCTCGTCCTTCAAATATAGTCATGTAAATTTTTACTGGAATAACCCAGAAAAATTTTCATAGCTGCGGGACTAGGACTCGAACCTAGATACTCAGGACCAAAACCTGATGTCCTACCATTAGACGATCCCGCAATTCGCTTATTTTGCCTTAAACTCGACCCAAAATCAATCCTTTATAAATATATCTTTTTCATACTTCAAGCTAATTCTCTCGCGTAATGCTACACTGAATATAAACGAACACAGGACACAAACATGGCACAGCCAGGAACATCAGCAGCATTCCTTCAAGAGTTGGAAGCATTTCGAACCACTCTCGTTGGGGACAGACACGGCACCACAGGCCTTTAAATAAAAGGCCTGATACTCTCAGCAGCGTTCATCGTTTGCTGGAGCATCCTCGCATTCTTCTTGCCACAGTCGCCGCTTCTCGCGACAGCTTGTGGCATGGCACTCGGCTTGGTGATCGCACTTATCGGTTTCAACGTCTTTCACGACGTTGGCCATCGATCGTTCTTCAAGACACCGAAGATGAACAAGTTCATGCATTGGCCACTTGGAGTATTCCTGGGCGCAAGCATCGTCATCTGGAACCCGCAACACAACTTGCACCATCGACATCCGAACAGCGAGACTGATACGGACATCGACGTGCCTGGTGTGCGAATGCATCAAGGACAGCCATGGAGATGGTATCACCGTTTCCAGGTTTTCTATGCCTTCCTTATCTACTCGCTCGGTTACTTCGCGTGGATCGGACGAGACATATACCGGTCTACAACGAACCGCGTCGGGACCGTCGAGATTGGCATGAAATGGAAGGACAAGGTGGCGCTTTGGATCCAGAAGGCCCTTTATCTCGGTCTCGTCGTTACTCCGATCATCGTGATGAACGGTAGCGCGGCGATTCTGTCACTGGTTGCGATGTACCTGACGGCCGGTATCGTGCTTGCGCTCGTGTTTCAGTGCGCGCACGTTGTCGAGGTGAGTGAATTCCCGAACACCGAACGGTATGGACTAGACAGAAACGCGGAGCATCAGTTACGCACGACCGTCGACTTCAGTACGGGAAATGGCTTGTCGAGCAGGATCTTCCGATGGTTTGTTGGAGGACTCAACTTCCAGGTGCTACACCATCTGCGTCCGGACATAAGTCACGTACACTACGCGAAGCTTCATGCTTCTGTGCAAGGGCTTGCTCGTAAGTATGGACTACCTTACCGGCAAATGTCCTACCTCCAGGCTCTTTGGTCACACATCGTGAGTTTGCATCGAAACGGTCGCAAACCCGTTCTCGCTGCATGAAAGAACAAGCGGCCCCGCCATTCGGCGGGGCCGCCCTTCTTTTAAATTAGAAACGAAGAAGCCCCACCAATGCAGGGCTTCCATCGGGGTGAATAGCTTCACACTTTCTCCGCCAGTTCTCGTTCACAGAGCTTGATCCATTCATCCATATTCTGGTCGATGTAGGCGACGCCGATGTAGGCAAATTGACCAGTGACCTTTGGAATGAGCTTGGTCCAGCCGATGAACAAGTCTGTCTTCATGGTTCGGATGGTTTTACCGACATGGTTTTGCTTCAGGTGTTCGAACATCAGTGGGAGCAAGGGTTTCCCGATTTTCTCAATTTGTTGTCGAGCCTTCGATCGACTGAACTTCGTGTCGGGCCCCATTGCGTTCTCGGCTTTCATGTCTGATTCGAATTGTACAATCAGACCAAGCTGTTCAAGTGTGGGGTTTGTTTGGATCATGGTGTGGTGGAGTTGGGTTCGTCGGAATATTACGCTGGAATTGTTGCTAAGTCAAAGTTGGTTTGGATACGAAGAAGCCCCGTGGTGGCGGGGCTTCCGTTTTGGTCCGAAGACCGTGTGCTATTCACCGGTTTCAATGCGTTTGGGTGGCGTACAACCAGCACCTATTCCAACCGTTCTTGATCCGTCGTCTTTCAGATACTCTTCCGGCACTTTACCTGTTGGGTGCGGTGTCGGGGTATCTAGGCAAGGTCGGGTGTCTTGGTAGACGTAGATGGAAGAGGTGATCTCAGCATAGAGGCCTTCCGCCACTTGTATCTCCTGGAAGATCAACCGACGATTGTCGTCCATCAGCTTGCGCTGTTGGTCTTTCTCGTGGAGTTCTTTCAACCTCTTCTTGAGGTTTTCCAAGATGACGTGGCGGAATTCTGTAGACCTTCTCTTCTTGTTTCGTCGCAGTGAGAAGGCCCACCAGATCGGTACCAGACAGACAACGACAGACCAGAGGGCGATCTCCGTTGGCGACAGTGTCAGTAGTTCGTAGCGATGTGTCGCCCAACCAGAGGCTGCCACGGCCAAGACCCAGAGTATTGACATCCATCCGAACAGGCCGCCCAAGGCCTCGTTCTTTGCCCACAGACGGGCTTCTTCCTCAAGCTCTTTGCGTAGGGATTTCCTTAGCCCTCGATCGATTGACATGGTGGTTGGTGGTGTTTGTGTAATTGTTGACGTTCGTCAGACCTCTTTTTACACCAGAAAGGGCTTTTGGTCAACCCGAACACCTATTTTCTTATCATTCTGCTTTTTTAAAAAAGAATCCCATTTAAAATTAAATACTGCATGATTTCAGATTCTGAACGGTCCTTTTACGGCAGAATAAAAGCAATAAGAAAATAGGTGTGGGGGTCAACCAAGCCTTTGCAATCTATAGAAAATAATGTATAGTGTTAGCCCGTCCCGTTATGGGATTTATTTTTTCTCAAAAACTATGGAAATTAGAAACATAGCTATAATCGCTCACGTTGACCACGGTAAAACCACTCTGACCGATGCCATTATGCGCCAAACGGGCATGGTTACGGATGAGACTATTTCAATGGACTCAAACGCCCTCGAAAAGGAGCGTGGCATTACCATTTACGCCAAGAATACGTCTGTTGATTACAAAGGTACGAAGATAAACATTGTTGACACTCCTGGTCACGCCGACTTCGGCTCAGAAGTTGAACGCGTACTTCGATCTATCGACTCCGTGCTTCTGATCGTTGATGCCCAAGAAGGTCCGATGCCACAAACTCGTTTCGTTTTGAAAAAATCTCTTGAGATTGGTCACAAACCAATCGTCGTTTTGAATAAAATCGATAAGCCAGCCGCTGACGCCAAGCGCGCGCACGACGAAGTCTTTGAACTTTTTTTTGAACTTGGTGCGACAGAAGAGCAGCTAAACTTCACAACTGTCTATGCTATTGGTAAGCAGGGAGTTGCCATGCGAAATTTAGATGATGAGCGAAAAGACATAACTCCACTTCTCGATGTTGTTCTAGAAAAAGTTGCTCCAGCCAAAAGCGACGCCACACTTCCGCTAAAGGCTCAGCCTTTCAATCTCGCTTACGACAATTTCTTTGGGCGAATGGCCGTTGGAAGAATTTATGACGGCGTCTTGAAAGATGGTCAGACAGTTTTTGTAAAAAAACATGACGGTACGGTGGATACTGGCCGCGTAACGAAACTTTTTACTTTCTCTGGAACAAACAGAAAAGAAGTCAAAGAAGTTTTTGCGGGAGACATCTTTATGGTGGCTGGGCTTCCGGATATATACATTGGTGACACTATTTGTGATTCTAAGGACACTGTCGCTCTTCCAACTATCAAAGTTGACGAACCGACAATTGCGCTAAATTTTCTCGTCAACAATTCACCATTTGGTGGACGCGAAGGAAAATTTGTCACATCTCGTCAAATTCGTGAACGACTTTTGAAAGAACTTGAAATAAACGTCGGACTTCGTGTGGATTTTGATGGAGATAACATGAAAGTTTTTGGACGTGGTGAACTTCACGTTGCCATCCTTATCGAAAACATGCGACGCGAAGGTTACGAGCTTCAAGTTTCTCAGCCACAAGTCATCATCAAAGAAGAAGGTGGTGAAAAAACCGAACCTTACGAAGAAGTTACGATTGAAATCCCAGAAGAAGCTCAGGGCGCTGTCATCGACAAACTTTCTCGCCGTGGAGTGCATGTTACAAATATCAAACCAGAAGAGGGAAATCGTGTGCGTATGATGCTCGAGGGTCCAACTCGCGGACTTCTCGGATATCGTGGGCAATTTATGGTAGATACAAAAGGTGAAGGAATTTTTGCATCACGTGTGATTGGATTTAAACCTTACGCCGGTGAAATTGAAAAGCGAGCAGTTGGCTCGATGGTATCTATGGCGTCCGGCAAAGCTTTGGGTTATTCGCTTTGGAATCTCCAAGATCGCGGTACTTTATATATCCCGGCTAACACAGAAGTTTACGAGGGTATGGTTTTGGGCAACACTTCCAAGGGCGAAGAGATGGTGGTCAATCCAACCAAAGGAAAAAATCTTACGAACGTTCGTTCATCTGGGAATGATGAAGCGATTACTCTCGTTCCGCCACTAACTCTTACAATTGAGCGTGGCCTTGAAATAATGGCCGATGATGAATACCTTGAGATCACTCCGCTCTCAGTGAGATTACGTAAACAATTTTTGTCTGAAAACGACAGAGTAAAAGCGCTCCGCAAAACCTAATTTAAAAAATTTTCAAAAAGCGCGCCTATTCCTCCTAAGTAACACCCGGAGAAATAACGGCGCGCCCCCTCACGTCTCTTCGCTTCACTCGGACTGCGGGTGCGTTTGAAAATTTTTTAAATTAGGTTTTGCTACGCTGAGAGAGAATGTGTTATTATGACAGCATGATCGATAAAGAACTAAAAGAATATCTCGATGGTATGACAGAAACTCTCATGAAGGGAACCGAAACAATGCTCGCTCAGACCAAGCAAGAGATTTTCGATAAAATTGATGGAAAGATAATTCAGTCTGAAGCGAGGATTGCTCAAAACTTTGCAACCAAAGAAGATCTAGACAAGCTCGAGACCAGAGTAGAAGCACTAGAAATTTAAAGGGAATGAAGCAGAGAAGCCCCGTCGACCACAGGTCAGCGGGGCTTCGGTGTTGGGTGGAGAGTTAGGTCAGCCACTCGACTATCGCTATCGCGAATGTACCAAGTCCGGCAATTGCTGCCGGAATACGCAAGTGGGCTTCGAATTTTGAAGTTGACGGAAGGAAGGGTTTTACGGCCCCAGCAATTCCGCCAATAGCCATCATCCCAAGCGTCAGGTTGTCGGAGGACCCGCTCTTGAAGTAGAGGACAATGAAAATGAAACCCACGATTTGAAGGATACTCAGAATCGGGTAAATGATTTTTTTGGCCATGGTTCAGGGGTTTTTAAAAACAATACTTCAAATATGCAAAAAGTCAATTTTTATGGATGTGCTATAATTTGTTCATGAACACCAAAAAAATATTTGAAAATCAAAACAGCATTCCGGCCATGATTCTAGGAATCGCTTTTATAATAGCCATTATTATTGCAGGCGGGTTTGCTTTGTCGGCCAAAAATTCTGGTAACACTTTGACTTCGACTGGTTCGGCCAAAGTTCATGTTACATCCGATTCTGGTAAATTTTCTGGCTCGGTTATTGCTTATGGCGCTCAGTATGAATTACCACAAAAGTATCGCGACATGGAAGTCCACACCGCTCGAGTCAAAAAATATCTTTTGGATAATGGTGTGACCGAAGAAGAGTTGACTATTTCACCGGTAACTCAATTCGAACAATATAATTACAACAATAATGACGCTGGTCAGCCAAAACAATTCCAGCTTTCACAAACAGTCGCCGTTGACTCGACTGACGTAGAAAAAATTACCAAGATTTCAAACGGCGTTTCCGAAATTGCAAAAGCTGGAGTATTGTTCCAGACCAATGGCGCCCAATATTTCTATTCGAAATTGGCTGATCTGCGAGTTTCGCTTCTCGGCGAAGCTGTTGTTGATGCTAAAGCTCGCGCAAAAGAGATTGCAGGAGCATCCGGTGGAAATGTCGGTAAACTCAAATCCGCAACTTCTGGCGTTGTCCAGGTCTTGGCGCCAAATTCGATCGATACATCTGATTATGGAACATATGATACTTCCACTATCGAGAAAGACGTGATGGTGACAGTTCGCGCCACATTTATTATCAGATAATTTTATGGAACACGTGAAATTTTTTCGAAATCTAATCATTGCAGTTTCTGGAATTTTGATCGCCTTTTTTGTTTTGAGCAAGGTCGCTTCTCGCGAAGTGATAGCCCCGGAAGTTCAAACGCCAATAGATGAAAATCCTGCCACCCCAACCGAAATTGCTCTGACTTCAGAAAAAGGAATTGTTATATATGTGACGAAACCCGACCCAAATACGATTGTCGGAAGTCCTATGGAAATCACGGGCCGTGCGCCAGGGAATTGGTTCTTTGAAGCTTCTGCTCCGGTCACCCTTACCAATTGGGACGGACTTATTATTGCCGAAAGTTACGTTCAGGCCGAAGGCGAGTGGATGACGACTGATTACGTGCCTTTCCGTGGAACGATAACTTTCGCGGAAAACAACCTGTACAACCGAGGATTTCTAATTTTCAAGAAAGACAATCCTTCCGGACTTCCCGAACACGACGACTCAGCGGAAATGATGATAAAAATTAAATAAAAAGAGAGAATTTGCGCTGGTTTGCCATAGACTTATCTATTAGTATAATTAGCCCAAGATATTACTAGCTTACTTTATATTTTATGACCACATTTGGAAAAATTTTAATCGGACTTATGCTTGCGACCGCGGCAGTCCTTATAATTAAAGGAGGGAGCAAACCATCAGAAACGGTTGTTGTCGAAGAGGTTCAGGATGATTCTGCGAATACGACTTCACCCGATATTTCTGTAGACGGTAAATTCAATGGCTCGGTCAATGATCTTATTGCTCGTGGAGGAGATTACGAATGTAGCTTTACTCATTTGACCGACGTTTCTGATTCGACTGGAACCGTTTTTATTTCTGGCAAGAAAATGCGTGGAGATTTTAATTCCACGACAAAACTTGCGGCAAATATCAAAA
>CAZSFS010000001.1:51197-58821 GCA_964606255.1 uncultured Candidatus Saccharibacteria bacterium
AAGAAAATGCGTGGAGATTTTAATTCCACGACAAAACTTGCGGCAAATATCAAAATGGAATCACATATGATTTCTGACGGAGAATTCATGTATAATTGGTCGTCAGCAATGCCGACGGGATTTAAAGTTGCGATTACTAAAAATGAAAGTAGTACTTCAACATCCGGATCTCAGGGGTTAGATTATAATCAAAAACTTGATTATGATTGCAAAGCCTGGATGGTGGATGCAAGTAAGTTTGTGGTTCCAACTGAAATTAAATTTACAACACTATAAAATATGTCTCAATTCTTCAAGAAAAACTGGAAAAGATTTTTGGTCGTTATCATCTTGGTCATTTTGATCGTTGTTATTGTTGGCGGCAAAAAGGATGTTGTTATGGCGACACATACCGTTGCACGCCAAGATGTTTCGGATACTCTGGTTTTGTCCGGAAAAGTTGAACCGGTCGAGCGTGTCGAAATGGCTTTTGCCGGAAGTGGAATCATTGATGGAGTTTTCAAAAAAAATGGTGATACTGTTCGGGCGGGAGAACGAATTGTCGAGCTAGACAATGCGTCACTTCGAGCTGATTTGGCTGATATCACTGCGGGATCTGTAAACAAAGAACAAGATCTTTTGATTGCCAATGCTCGCAAGAAACTTTTGAACGATGATTTGGCTGCATATTTGGTCTCGAACGGCGATGATGATTTGTCAGCAAGTGTAACTGGATCTTATCAAAGTCTCGAAGAAGGAACATATTATCTCAATGCCTACGCTTCTGGTGCCGATTCTGGCTTTTCTTTGAAAATTACCGGTCTTGAAAATACGACCGCCCCGGTCAATTTCAATTCTCCTGTTGCTGTTGGAAAACGTGGACTTTTTATTCAGTTTAACAATACAGACACTTCGTACATGGGAAGTTCTTGGATTATTGAGATTCCAAACAAGCGCGGGTCAAATTACATTAGCAATCTAAATGCTTATGAATCAGCGCAAAAAACTCGCGACATCGAAGTTGCTCAGACATCAGCGCGCGTGGCCGGTATCCAGGCTGATATCGAAGCGAGAACTTTGAGAGCTCCATTCAACGGAGTGGTTTCAAAAGTCGAAGCCAGAAAAGGAGAGATTGCAAGTGCGGGTGAGGTTGTCGCAACAATAATTTCCAAAGATAATTATCGAGTAAAAGTTCAGGTTCCAGAAGTTGATATTGTAAACCTGTTGCCGGGATTAATTGCTGAAATTACTTTGGATGCTTATGGTAAAGACGTTGTCTTTCCAGCCAAGGTTGTATCGGTTGATCAATCTGAAACAAAAGTTGATGGAGTTTCTGTTTATGAAGCCGACATATTGTTTGATACTACTGATCCAAGAATTCTTTCCGGTCTATCGGCCAATGTCTCAATCTTGAAGAGCAAGAAAGAGGCCGTACTTTGCGTGCCAGCAAGATTTATCGATAGAGATGGCTCACAAGAATTTGTTCTTGTTCAAAATTTGGTAAATGAAACAAACGACAAAACTTTTGTTGTAACAGGTTTGCGGGGCTCTGATGGTTGCGTAGAGATTATCACTGGACTTAATGAGGGCGACGTTGTTGTGGGTGATTTCGAAAAATAATTTATGATGTCAGCGCTCCGTGTAGGATTACTTCTGGGTCTAAGACAGATTAAAAGAGCCAATAAATGGACGACAGCTCTTATCGTTTTTATTATGATGCTGACGTTCTTGAACCTGGTGGGCGTCTCTGGAATCTTGGTTGGTCTTATCGAGGGTTCAGTCAAAGCCAACCGCGAGCAATATAGCGGTAACGTCTTTTTGAGTACTCCAAAAGGTGAGTCGTTTATAGAAAACAGTCAAGATATACTCTCAACCATCGAAAATATTCCCGAAGTCAAAAATTACACTGCGCGATTTATCGAGTCGGCAAACATTGAGGCAAATTATCGAACTCGTCGTGATCCAAATGCTTTGCGTGATTTGATTGGTGGACAAGTGACGGGGATAAATCTCTTAAAAGAAAACGAAGTAACTAATCTCTCAAAATATGTCGCCGAGGGTGAATTTTTGGAACCAGGAGATGACGAATATGTGCTTGTCGGCGCAAACATGATTCAAAGATATGTGTCAGCTTTTGGTGAAGGATTTGATACTCTTGACGATATTTTTCCGGGAACACGGATCAAGATTTCGGCAAATGGAAAAACTAAAGAGTATACGGTTAAGGGTATTGTTGATAGTAAAGTTGATCAAACGTCTTTTAGAATTTTCATGACCGAGGCGGAGTTCATCAGGTTTTTTGATCGTACGAGTTTAAACATAAATGAAATTGCTGTTATTGCAGAAGACGGGGTTTCTGAAGATACGCTTAAAAACATTTTTCTTCGAAGTGGATTTGATCGAACAGCAAAAATTCAGACTTCGGTCGAAGCCATCCCTCAATTTCTAGTTGATATTAAACTTGCCTTCGGACTCCTGGGTAATATCATCGGCGGAATCGGTATCATCGTCGCTTCAATTACCATTTTCATCATCATCTTCATAAACGCCATTACTCGAAGAAAGTATATCGGTATTTTGAAGGCGATTGGAATTGAAGCACGCTCGATTAAGTTTGCCTATATTTTTCAATCATTATTTTATGCAATTTCTGGCGCGCTTCTCGGCATGATTATTCTTTATGGAGTCATGGTTCCGGGATTTAATGCGCATCCGATAGATTTCCCATTTTCTGACGGAATTCTGGTTGCGCCATTTGATAGCACCATGAGAAAATTTGTTCTGCTTCTGGTGGTAACATTCTTGGCGGGTTACATTCCTGCGTCAATGATTATCAAAAAGAACACCCTTGATTCAATTTTAGGAAGATAAAATGATTACGATAAAGAATCTAACAAAGACATATACGAACGGTAAACTTGAAACTCATGTTTTGAAAGGAATTGACCTGGAAATACAGAAGGGGGAATTTGTGGCAATCATGGGAAAATCTGGTGCCGGTAAATCGACACTTATGTATCAGATGAGTCTTCTTGATGAACCAACCACCGGAGAAATAATTGTGGACGGAGAAGAGGTTCTGAAGCTATCGAACAAGAAAAGAACCAGATTCCGACTTGATCGACTTGGCTATGTCTTCCAAGACTATGCCCTGGTGCCAGAATTAACAGCTTCAGAAAATGTTTTGGTGCCGCTTCTAATGAAGGGCAAGTCTCCGGAAAATTCAAAAGTTATTGCGCTTAGAGCTTTGACCGAAGTTGGCTTGGCCCATCGTGCAAATAATCGCCCCTCACAACTTTCTGGTGGAGAACAACAGCGTGTCTCGATTGCGCGCGCCATTGCTGAAGATCCGAAGATTCTCTTTGCTGACGAACCAACAGCGAACCTAGACTCCGCTTCGGGTAATCACATTATCGAAGTCTTACGAGATCTAAATAAAAAAGGCCAGACTATCGTCATGGTTACGCATGAGAAGGAATATACGCTCTATTGCGATCGCATCATATATCTTGAAGATGGTAGAATCACCAAAGAGGAGAAATTAAAATAGTATTGTTATGGAGAATATCAACATCATAACTTCATTTTTAGCCGGCATATTTATGTTTCTGGCGCCGTGTACGCTGCCACTGGTTCCGGGGTTTGTAGCTTTTATCTCGTCAGGGGACAGAACGAAGGCGATCAGGAATTCGACGTTATTTTGTCTCGGGTTTTTGATTACGTTTCTGGTCTTTGGAATTTTGGCTGGGCTTTTGGGTCACATACTTTTGCCATACAAAATCATCTTACAGAAAATTGGCGGACTCTTTATAATATTTTTCGGACTTTATATAACCGGATTGTTTCGACTGCCATTTTTTGAAAGAAATTTTTCCCCGGCACTTTTTCAGAAAATATTGAAACATAAATATTCGCCCTTCATTTTTGGCGTGTCTTTTGCTTGTGGATGGACGCCGTGCGTCGGCCCAGTTTTGGCAGGAATATTTTTCTACGCAGCCTTTAGTTTCAGTGTTTTGAAGGCCTTGTGGTTGTTCTTTTTCTTCGCGCTTGGTTTTATTGTTCCTTTTTTGTTGATATCTGTTTTGGTCAAAAAGGGAAAAACCTTATCCCTCCGGTCTTCTCGCTGGTTTTCTGTTCTCGCAGGACTTCTACTTGTCTTTATCGGAATACTGCTTTTTATCGATAATTTTAATTCTTTGGCTGTTTGGGTTTATAAACTATTTCAATTTGTGAACTACGAAGGAATAAATAATTTACTTTAGTTTTTTCTTTTTTCTGACAGGTTCTGGCTCCTTCATCTCAAGTCCAGGAATAATCGTAGGAATAAATTCTCCGATACGATGCAACCAACTAATGAAATTTTTCTGAATGTATTTGAGTACGACGATGGTAAAAATAATAAGAAGTCCGGTCAATAGATAGTTTTTAAATCGAGCAACGCCTTCCGTGATTATCTCGATTTGTTTATGGAAATGGTGTCCTAAACCCAAGAAAATATTTACATAAACAACTAAAGCCAAAAAATTGTGGGTCAGGAATGTCTTTCTATCGACTTTTAAATACCCAGACATGACTGGTCCGATGAAACGTAAGTAAACCAAAAATCTTGAAAAGAAAATAATTTTTTTTATGTGCCGACGGGTATAACTTTCGTTTTTCAAAAGTCCTCTTTTTTGAAGTCTTTTTATAAATCCACGAACAAGTCGACTACCACGCAATGTCAAACTGTAGAGCATGTAGTCAGAAATCATTAATCCTAAAACAAAAAGCCCCATAACAAGCGGATACAAAAATAAACCATTGCCCGAAAGATATCCCATTACTACCAAAATTATTTCTTCGGGGACGGGAATAAACATATTTGATAAAAAAGCCAGAATAAGGACTCCGAAATAAGAAAGTCCTCCAAGAGAAGCTATTATGGCGTTCGAATTTTCCATGCAGTTGTTCTTTAATTATACCAAAAAGGTGTTTTTGTAAAAGCGTATAGGTGTTATAATTGATTTGTGATATTAAATTTAATTTAAAAATATGGAAAATAATAATACTTTTAAAACTCTGGCTTACATTCTAATCGGTATCGCGGTGCTGATTGGCGTAATTGTTTTGATCACCAAAAACAAAAAATCATCTGATGAGAACATGGTTATTGGTATGGCTAAAGTTGAAAGCATCGAGGTTGTAAAAACGGACACTTTTCCTGTTTCCGTCAATATAAAAGCCAAGGGATATCTTCCAGATTCTTGTACGCAGTTAGGCGATACAAAACAGACTTATGACAATGGAACTTTTACCGTTACCTTGGAATCAAAGAGACCGCAAGAGGCCAAGGCTTGTGCTGAGATGATTCAGAATTTCGAAGAAAATATTTCTCTTGCTGGAGTTACGGGACTAACGAAGGGAACTTATAATATTGAAGTTAATGGGGTAAAGGGAGCTTTTACTTTGGGAATTGATAATTTTATAAATGGAGACGATCCGTTAAAATAAAATCATGAGGGGGTTTCTACTATTCACATCGATAATATTTGTTGCCCCGATAACCTCTTTGGCTATCGAATCTTCTCCAGTGACTGGATTTGTTGACGGTCCTGTTTGGGCTGATTCGAATTTGGCCAAAGAAGAGAAGGTTAAATTATATGCCGCTGTTTTTAATGGAGAAAAATCTCGCACGGATTTTGTTGTTGAATTTCATGATGGTTCTGATGTGTTGGGAAAGACCGAAATTTCTATTTGGCCAAAAGAAGCCAAGGCCGCATCAATTGATTGGGTCGTGGAAGACGGTCGACATAATATTGTTGCCAAAATAACTTCAGCAAAAATTGATGACGTCATGCTTGATCTTGATCGGGTTGAAACGAAAAAGATGTCTTTTAACGTTAACGAAGAAGCTAAAGAAACCAGTGCTTCTGTTATCGTGGAAAATTCTGAAGCCAAAGGCTCGACCAAACTTTCTAGTTTGATTGAAAAAATTTCTTTTAAAGAGGGAAGTTTTGGTGAAAAAGCCAAGGATTCCGTTATAAACATACTTGATAAAATTGACTCATGGAGATCGTTGACCAAAACACACCTAACTGAATCTATTGAAAAAATAAAAGATTCTAGAAAAGATGTTGATAACATGAAACCCGAAACAAAAACCATGTCTTTTTTACATCTTTGGGTGGTTCAGATACTTAAATTTATTTTTTCTGTCGGGGTTATATTTTATGGACTTGGTGTCGTGATTGCCATAATTTTAATCAGAAAATTCTTTGCATTTGTTGGGTGGCTTTTCAGAAAAAGGCCAGAAACTGTTTAATTTTGCCACAGTCTCAATAGACGATATAATGTCCATGTGAGATTTGCATATCTTAGAGTGCCAACGGTTATTTTATTGGCTATTTCAGCTCTTTTTTTTCCTTTTTGGATTACTGGAGCCTTGTTTATCCTTGGAACTTTTTTCCTTCGAAATTTTTATTTTGGCATGATAATGTTGTTCTTCATGGATATCATTTATGCTTTTGAAGGTTTTGAATTCGGACCATTTTACGGAATACTGACAATTTCTGGGATTCTAATATTCTTTATTATTTCAATAATTAAGGAGCGAATTTTTAATCTCGAATAAAATGTTTTTTAAACAGAAAAGAAAACTAAATAGAGCGGGAATTGATTTTGATGAAATTTTAATGGACTCTAGAAATATTCCTTCTTTTGATACCCAGCAGTTTGAAGGTCGCATCGAAAAAACAATTTCTAAAAAATCGATAATTGCTTTGGGGGTCTTTTTTGCTATCGTCGTCATTATTTTTGTTTTTAGGCTCGGTTCACTTCAGTTAAAAAGAGGTGAAGAATTCTTTGTCTTATCTCAGAAAAATAGTTTAAATAGTCAGATTATTTTTGCCGATCGTGGAGTCATTTTTGATCGTAATGGTGTCGAGCTTGCTTGGAATGAACGCACTTCTGAAATGACCGACTTTGATTTTTCTCATCGTGCCTATACAAAAACCCCTGGAAGTACGCTTCTTTTAGGATATATAAAATACCCACAAAAAGACAAAGCGGGATTTTATTGGCAGAAATCTTTTGTCGGAATGGATGGTATTGAAAAGGCTAAAGACGATATTTTAAATGGTCAAAATGGTTCAAAGATAATAGAGACCGATGCCCTTGGGGAAATAGCTGCGGAAAACATAGTAAATCCTCCTATTGATGGGAAAAATCTAATTTTAACAGTCGATTCGCGTTTACAGGGGGCTATGTATGAATCAATGAAGAGTCTGGCCGAATCTGTTGGCTATCAGGGTGGTGCGGGAGCAATCATGGACATTAATACCGGAGAGCTTATTGTTGCGACCAGTTATCCAGAATATGATTCTCAAATTCTTTCTGATGGAGAAAATTTTGAAGCCATAAAAGGATATCTAAATTCTGAACAAAAGCCTTTTATAAACAGACTTGTGTCCGGTCTTTATTCACCGGGTTCGACAGTTAAACCATTTATAGCAATGGGCGCTCTTAATGAGGGTATCGTTACTCCCTATACTACCGTTTACTCAAGTGGTGCTATCGAAATTCCCAATCCCTACGACGAAACTCAGTCGACTAAATTTCGCGATTGGAAAGAAGGTGGACACGGCGTAACCGATGTAAAGAAAGCTTT
>CAZSFS010000001.1:58921-61288 GCA_964606255.1 uncultured Candidatus Saccharibacteria bacterium
GATGCTTCGAGCTATGTCGGCAATTGCAAACTCCGGTACGCTTGTGACTGCTCATGTTATGCAAGACTCGCCTTTAACATTTCAGAAAATAGCAGAAGACTTACAAGAGGCTGATTACGAGGTAGTAAGAGACGGACTACGCGCAGTTATCACCGAAGGAACGGGGCAGATTTTAAATGTTCCGTATGTTCGTATTGCCGCCAAAACCGGTACAGCTCAAACGAGTTTTAAAAACCTTGTTAATTCTTGGGTTATCGGATTTTTCCCTTATGAAAAACCGAAATATGCTTTTGTTGTTCTGATGGAGAAAGGCCCTTCAAAAGGAGAGCGAAGTGCCTCGTTTGCCATGAGAACTTTTATTGATTGGGTCAACCAAAATGTTCCGGAGTATTTTGAAATAGATTCTCCTGAAGTTTAGATATCTAAATCGCGTTTTAATCTACGTATTGTAATAGCTCGAGTTATAAGAACGATAATTAAGATACCAACAAGTAAGAGTCCGACAAGTATAAGTATTGGCGAGTTATCCATATTTAGCGATGAGATAAAAGAGTCGCTAACAACTTTTATTTCAATAGGTTTTGACCAATCACTTTTAGCGCCACGAATATCTGTAACTCTAAATGATACGAAGATAGTGCCTTTCTTTAGGCCATCTTCTTCAAAAGTAAATTTACCAGAAGCGCTTTGGAATTCTTCGCGAATCAAAAAGTTGTTTTTCTTGCTGGTGATTTTTGCTTCAACGTTACCATTTGGAATTGTCTCGCCCTTGATAACAAGTTTTTCGCCGACATTTATTTCCGCAGGATAATCAGTTACTTCTGGAACTTCCAATGCTTTGATGACGATGGACAAGAATGCCTCATTTTTATTACCAGCTCTGTCGTATGCGGTTATCACAAGCTCGTGATTACCTGGCTCAATAGTCTCGAGACGCAGATCTCCATTCGGTAATTTTTCGTAATCAAAGACTTCGCCGTTGATTGAGAATTCAAAATTTTTGACGCAGGAAATTTTGTCGTTGACTTTTAGACCTATGATGGGTTTTGGATCAGTCAAATCGACTCGTGCAATTTCGGTTGCTTCAATTGTTGGTGGCGTATGATCAATCTTTATTTTGAAATGTTCTGTTTTTTGCCAACCGGAATTGTTTTGGAGGGATAGATGGAAATACCAAATGCCATCTTCGACATTTTCATAACGCTTCTCTACAATCGCTGGAGAATTTATAGTGGTTGGCTCGGTGTCGGGGTTTCTGTCAAAGGCGATTTTACTTGCCAACGTGTCCTTGTCTATATCCCAAGAGAAAGCGGCTGTATTTTCTCGTCGCCAGACAACTCCTGGATGAGTGGCCGAAGTGATGATGGAATCTGGCTCGCAAATTTCTTCCGTCACGACACCTTCTTCAATCGGTTTAAGGTCGTTTATTTTTATTACTTCTGGTTCTTTTGCTTCACTTTCCTTTATGATAAAGCTTGCACCGGAGACACTTTTTAAGATATTTGTTCCAATTCCGTCATTAGCCAAGACACTTGAAGTCGAAATACTTATTCCGGCAGTGCCGGTGTTTTTGCCCTTGAAATTAATTGTTAGGATTTTTCCTGCAGGACCTTGATAGCCGGGGGTCAAAACTACACCCTCAAGTTTTATTTCTCCATTTGTATTTGAAAATGTCGGTTCCTGAGCCCAAAAGTCTATGATAGTTCCGGATTTTGAAACTGAAACGACCTGTAATTTGTCTGTCGGGAATTTGATCGTGGCCGAAGCGGCATTCATGGGTTGATCAGAACTCGCTACATATATTCCAACTGAAAAATTAACATCTTTATTATAAGTTCCAGAGGCGGGGGAGAAGTTTAGGGTCGCAGCAAAAAGCGTGTTTGTCGACACGAAAAACAGAATCAAGAAAACAAGAATCTTTTTTATCATTGATGTTTTTCTAAGTTGCAACCATTTTCTCATGTATTTGGGGTCTTTTCAATCGAATTTTTATCGAGATGTTTATAAAGATAAAACCCGGATTTGTATTTGTTATAATTAGAATACGGATTTTTCCGTTTACTCAATGTCAAAAAAATATTTGAAAACTTTGGTAATTTTAATTTTTTTCAGTTTGTCGGTTACTTTTTATGGCCTGCATGCACAGGAGTCTTCGTCTGGAACTCCAAGCGATGCCGAAGTTGACTCTGGCGAAGAAAACAGTCAAAGTTCAGACAGTGACGGCGGATTCGTTGAAGAAATAATTGATTTAATTGTTGAAGATTCTATACCAGAAATTCCAACTACAACACCCCCAATAATAGAGATTGTTCCAGAAGAAATTCCCGAACCCATCGTAGAAGAGCCTAAAATAAGTATTCCAAATGT
>CAZSFS010000002.1:0-44203 GCA_964606255.1 uncultured Candidatus Saccharibacteria bacterium
TTTGGTATCGTCTTCCAGGACTTGTGGCTGTTATCGCGCTTATGATTTATATGGCGTTTATGTTTGCTATTTTCAAACTTATTCCTGTCACTTTGACTGCGGCGGGAATCGCTGGGTTCATTATCTCTCTTGGTCTTGCCGTTGATGGAAATATTCTTATCTCAGAACGTCTCAAAGAAGAAATCCGCGGTGGTCGCACCATTAGAGATGCGATTGCAACAGGATTTTCTCGAGCCTGGACGTCGATTCGTGACTCAAACACGTCCAGTATTTTGACGGCGGCGATTCTTTACATGTTCGGAAGCGCACTTATCAAAGGCTTTGCGTTGACACTTGGACTTGGGGCCATTATGAGTATGTTTAGTGCCGTCATGATTAGTCGCGTTATGCTGACCGCGCTTAATGTTCGCGACAATAAGTTCACCAAATTTATCTTTAAGAGCGGATTTTCAAAATAATATGTGGATCATCAAACATCAAAAAGTTTTTCTCGCTATTTCTGGAATCTTTATCCTTGCTTCGATCGTATCGCTATCGGTTTTTGGTTTGAAAGTCGGAATTGATTTCAAAGGTGGATCTTTTACCGAAGTTTCTTATGTTGACGAAATGCCGACAATTGTTGAAATTCAAGAACAAATAGCAACGCTTGAGTTTGGAGAAACACTGGTTCAGCCAGTTGGTAACAGCGAAGTTTCGATCAAATCTCGAAGTCTGTCTGAAGCTGAGCGTCAATCACTTATCTCAGCACTTTCTTTCGGTGAAAAATATGATGTAGAAGAAAGATCTTTTACGTCTGTTGGGCCATCTGTCGGAAAAGAACTTAAACGTCGCGCCATTGTTTCGCTCGTTATTGTAGAGATTGTGATGATTTTGTTTATCGCTTACGCTTTCCGTAAGGTTTCAAAACCAGTGTCATCTTGGAGATTTGGTTTTGTCACAGTCGCCACACTTTTGCACGACGTTATCATGACGGTTGGGGTTTTTACCCTCATCAGTTATTTTACTGGAGCCGAAGCCAACACTCTTTTTGTTGTGGCACTTTTGACTGTACAAGGTCTGTCGGTTAACGATACGATTGTTGTTTTCGATCGAATTAGAGAGAATCTGATAAATAATAAAGATGGGAAATTAGATTTCAAAACAATCGTAGGTAAATCTATTAATCAAACGGTTTTTCGTTCACTAAATACGTCCCTCTCAACAATTATCGTTCTTGTCTGTTTGGTTTTATGGGGTCCAGAATCAACCCGAATCTTTTCTTTGACATTGGCAGCCGGAATGTTTTTCGGAACGTACTCGTCAATATTTATCGCTTCACCACTCCTTACGCTTGTCGATAAGTGGCAAGGAAAGAGCAGCTCGTAAAATTGGCCACAAAAAGGCACGAGGTTCTGTATGTAAACCACAGACCTCTCCCTCTCGAAAAAGCCCGTCCTTCAAAAGGCGGGCTTTTTCTTGCGAGAGTCCTTTTTGTGGCCAATTTTACTCCGAAGAGAGGTTGGAAATTAGGTCTTGCGTACCTTGCCAAAAGGGGACTATAATACTCCCATGACAACTTTAATCATTTTGGGGGTAGTCGCCGTTATTATTATCGGCATATTTAATAGCTTAGTTAGGGCTCGTACCAGAGCTCTCGAAGCCTGGGCTGATATCGATGTCCAATTAAAACGTCGTTATGATCTCATTCCTAACTTGATCGAGACTGTCAAAGGTTACGCCACACATGAAAAAAATGTTTTAGAGTCTGTAACCAATGCTCGAAATATGGCGATTGGGAGCGGAGCTATGGGCACACCTGAGTCTCGTGACAAGGCGGAAAATGCTTTGAGCGCGACTTTGAAATCTTTGTTTGCTGTATCTGAAAATTATCCAGAACTTAAAGCCAATCAAAATTTTTTGTCGCTTCAGTCTGAGCTCTCGGATACCGAAAACAAGATTCAGGCTGCGCGTCGATTCTATAATAGTACGGTCAGAGACTTGAACATGAAGATCGAAACTTTTCCGACGAACATTTTTGCCGGAATGTTCCGATTCAAAATGAAAGAGTTCTTTGGTCTAGATGCTGCGCCGGCCGAGCGTGAGAATATCGCTGTGAAATTTTAATTAGAAATTTAATTTAGAAAATATGGATATTAATGAAACAAATAATATGCCGGTTGCCAAGAAGTCGAATATCTTAAACATCGTAATTATTATCTTGGTATTGGCACTTGTAGCCGTTTTCTTTGTTGGTAAGGGAAAAGATGACGCCAATGACGAAGTTGTGAATTCTGACAACGCCACCTCAACGACTTCGGATGCTGAAATAAACATGACCTCAAATACTTCGGCGGAAATACCTATGCCGGTTGGAACTTGGACTAGTGGATCAATCAAGAATGAAATTACTTTTGATGTTCCACCTACTTATTATTTATCTCGACCAGTGATTGGAGAATGTTCTGATGTTGTGAGTATTTCAACTCAAACAACAAGGGCTCCGACTTTGCCGATAACTATTATCTATAAAGAGGGTTGTGTGACAGACCCACTCGTGACAGGCAAATACACACATCGTGAAGTCAAAAACGGATACGTTTTTCAGACCAACGCCACGAATTCTTCTGTCGTGATCCTATTCAATAAGATTGTCGCAAGCGCGAAATAGAAAAATTTAGAGGAAAAACAAAACTCGCCCTAGGGCGAGTTTTGTTGTAATATGGCGGTATGCAAGCAAGCCTTTATACTCTCGCAGGAAAAAATGTCAGAAAAACCTGGTTTTTATTTACTGTATTTTTGATTATTGTTATTGGCCTCGGGTATTTTTTATCAATCTATTTTGGTCACCCAGGAATCCTGTATTTCGCCGTTTTCTTTGCTATTTTTCAATCAGTTCTATCATATTGGTTCTCTCATAAAATTGTTCTCTCTATGACGGGGGCTAAAGAAGCTTCACCCGAAGCGAACAGAGAACTCTGGAACATTGTTGAAAATCTATCGATCACGGCGGGGCTTCCAATGCCGAAACTCTATATCATCAATGATTCGATTCCGAATGCATTTGCTACGGGACGAGATAAAAAACACGCCGTTGTCGCCGTTACAACTGGTCTTATTGACGTTTTGAATAAAAATGAAATGGAAGGCGTTATTGCTCACGAACTTTCCCACATCGGTAATCGCGACATGCTGGTTTCAACCGTGGTCGTGGTGCTTGTCGGATTTATTACCCTCATGGCCGATATGTTTTTGCGCTCGCAACTATTTGGTGGTGGTAATCGTGACCGTGAAGGCGGGGGACAGATCGGCGGGATTTTGTTTATTGTTGGGATCGTTATCATGATCTTGTCGCCAATTATTGCTACACTGATTCAACTTTCAATTTCTAGAAAACGTGAATACCTCGCAGATGCCTCAGGAGCATTGCTTACTCGCTATCCAGAAGGTTTGGCGTCAGCCTTGGAGAAAATTTCGGCGCATTCTGGCAAGATGAAAAAGGCGAACCATGCTACTGCCCATCTTTTTATTTCAAATCCTTTTGGCGATAAAGTTCGTGGACTGTTCTCAACTCATCCGCCGGTAGAGAAACGGGTTGAGTTATTGAGAAAAAGTATTTAATTATTTTTCGGGTTGATCAAGAGTTTTCTTACCTCATCAAGAATATGTTGATAGATGCGCTTCTCGTCATCTTTTTCGTAAATTTCTGACTCTTCTACTTCGCTTGTACCCATTTCTTCCATAATTGCATCAATAAATATATTAATGCTTGGTCTATCTGGGTTGTTTATATAAGCCTTAATAAAATTCACATCAATAAAAGTCTCGAGACGGGTTTTTGAAATAGGATCCATTGCCGAATTTGCAATATCTTTTTTCCATTCCGAGGCGATTTCTCTCCAGTGCTTTTTAAATTTTTCTTCGGAGTTCTCAGGTAATCCTTTTGGTGTTTCCATCTGTTTATTTTACCATTTTTCGGGGTTGTCTAGTCTATTTTAGGGGTGTAAAATATGGACGTAGCGGATTATTATTCTAATTTCAAAATCTTATGGCAGCATTAATTATTGCATTGGTCGTTGTTTTGGGTGGGGGAACGGTAGCTGCGGCAAATGCTGCAGTTCCTGGAGATGCGTTGTTCGGGCTTGATTTGGCTGTTGAAAAAGCGCGAATAAATTTCGCTGGAGATGATTCAAAGAAAAATGAGCTAAAAGTTAAATTTGCAGAGGAACGACTCGCTGAAGCAAAAATAGTCGTTGAAAGTCGTGGGAGTATAAATGTTGCTGATATCGATCTCTCGGAAGCGACAGTAACCGAAGTCGAAGTGGACGTATTTACAAACGAAACAACAGTTAAAATTGAGGCAAATGATAGACATTATGGATTTACTACCACAGAAAAAGAAAAAGCCAAGATTATCGAGGAAATAAAAGCAAAGTATAAACTAACTGATGCACAGATAAATGATGTGCTTAGTTTTGAGACAGAAGACAGGGTGAGCCGCGCTGACGACAAGGGTTTTCTAAATAGCGAAAATTCTGGCTTTAAATCTTCAAAACAGCAAAGAGAATTTGAAGGGTCTCTTAGCGAAGTGGCAGATCTAATTGCTAATTCAAGCTTAAGCGCAGAAGAAAAAGCGAAGCTATCTGCAACTCTTGCAGGGCTCGTAACGCTTCTCGAAGCTAACCCAGGTTTGGAGATGGAAATAAAAACAAAAGATGGCTTCAAGGTTGAAGTAGAAGACGGAAAAATCGAAATAAAAACAAACAATAGTAAGTCGGGAGACGATGATGGTGATGACGACAAGGGCCATGGGAATGATGACGATCGCGATGATGATGATAATCCTGGAATGAGTCACAACAACGACGTTCGTGAAAGCGATGATGAAGTCTTCTGCCGAGGTGAGTGGCGTGATGAAGAGGATTGTGATGAGGGCAATGGTTCTAATAATGATAACGACGATGATGACGATAATTCCGGATCAGGAAACGACGATAACGAAGACGACGATAACGAAGAAGAAGATGGTTCAGATGATGATGACAATAATTCAGGTCATGGAAATGACGAGGACGAAGAAGAGAATAACTAACAATCAAAACCCGCCGAAAGGCGGGTTTTGATATCCTGTTTAAAGGTGTAAAAATAAAATAAAAGTGATAAAATTAAATCATGTTTAAATATTTAGTTTTTGAAGTTGTCTCTGCTGTGGTTGGCTTAATCGCCTTTCTCTTTCTTGTAAGATATTTGTGGAAGAAAGGGTATCTACGTTCGATGTCAAGTGAAAAGAAACTCTATATACCAGCAGTTCTTCTTCTTATTGCCATTTTTACAGGACTGATATCAAATAAAACATATCCTCCAGATTTTGCCATGCCAGCTTTTATGCACTCACATGCTCCGGGTGGATTTCCGCCATCTATTCCGTTTGCCAAAATTTTAGAATTTTTTAAGTATGAGAATCGTTTTGAAAGAATTGATGATATTGGTGCAGATCCAATTATGGTTCCCAAGATACCGCAGTTACCTGACACAGATGGTGTTGTAAGGATTAATTTAACTGCGAAAGAGGTTATTTCAGAGATTTCTCCTGGAATTTATTTTAATTACTGGACATATAATAATCAGGTTCCTGGTCCGATGCTTCGTATACGTGAAGGAGATACTGTAGAACTAACTCTGACAAACGACCCATCGAGTCTTCACCATCACAATATTGATCTTCATGCAGTCACTGGCCCTGGAGGTGGTGCATCCGTAACCCATGTTGCGCCAGGAGAAACAAAAACATTTAAGTGGAAAGCACTTGCACCGGGACTATATGTGTACCACTGTGCAATGCCAAATGTTTCTACTCACAACTCACACGGACAATACGGTATGATCTTGGTTGATCCTAAAGATGGTTTTAGTGAAGTTGATAAAGAATTCTATGTTATGCAGGGAGAGCTCTATACAGTGGGGCAACTTGGTAAAAGGGGATTGGTTGCATTTGATTCAGATGCACTTCTTGATGGAATTCCTAATTATGTAACCTTTAATGGCAAAATAGAGACAATTCCACGAATGCACGCACGAGTGGGTGATAGGATTCGTATCTATGTTGGTAATGGCGGAGTGAATCTTATATCGTCGTTTCATGTTATTGGTGAGATTTTTGACACAGTATATCCAAATGCAAGTATGGGTGGGGCACTTGAGTACAATACCCAAGCAACGGCAGTTCTTCCAGGAGGTGCCAGTATTGTGGAATTTGTTGTCGACGTGCCTGGTAAATATTTACTCGTCGATCATGCATTAGCAAGAATGAACAAGGGTGCGTGGGCGGTACTTGAAGTAACGGGTGACGAAAATCTTGAGATTTTCAGTGCGGTTAAAAATTAAAAACAGTTCTACTTTACTTCTGGGATAAATGCTTCTTTTGTTTTTTGGTGGGAGAAATATCAAAAATTTCTTTCGGATGCAAAACCAATAGCCCTCTGACGATTCTGTCAGGTAAATTTTACTCACCCACGTAACTGCCTCCTCAAAATTTTCTCCAGCAGTGAAAATTTCTACCTCACCCTTAATTTGATATCCCATCATTTTAGACCAACACACTAACGCCACATTTTTGTTATGTGAAATATTTTGCAAGGTTTTATCCATAAAATAATTTATCAGCCAAATATTTTTTTACCCACTACTCGTATAGTAGAGACGGGCATAACGTTTATTCCGTGGTTACCTTGCGTTGCCAGAGCTTTTGAGGTTGCCTCCAAAATAAATTTTTCTATATGTTTTTCCATATTTTGATTATAAACCCTATTCCAAAATTTGCGGAGACGGGGAGATTTACCCGTACGCTTCGCTTCCGAGTATAAACTTCTCATCTCACGCCCCACAGACAAAATAAAAAAGTGGGCAGAACCCACTCTGTTGTTTTATTGCGGAGACGGGGAGATTCGAACTCCCGAAGGCTTTGACACCTTGCTACCTTTCCAAGATAGTGCACTCGACCACTATGCGACGTCTCCAATAGATGAATACTAGCCTATTTGGGTAGCTTTTTCCAGCAATTCAAGAAATGATTATTTTCTGCTAAAATGGGGGTATGTTAAAAGAATTTAAAGAGTTTGCATTGAAGGGCAATATGATCGACTTGGCTGTCGGTATTATTATCGGTGGAGCCTTTGGAACGGTTGTGAAGTCGCTTGTCGACGACGTGATTATGCCGGTCGTTTCTGGAGTTTTAAAGTTACCAGATTTTAGTAATTTATTTTTAGTGCTTCGCAATCCAACTGATGCCACATTTTCATCTCTCAGTGCAGCGAGAGAAGCAGGTGCTTCAGTTTTGGCGATAGGGAATTTCATAAATGCGTTTATTGCTTTTTTGTTGGTCGCGTTCGCTTTGTTTTTGGTTATCAAAGGCATGAACAAGTTCAAGAAACAACAAGCCGCTTTGCCTGCTGGTCCGACAGAACTGGAAGTACTCCAAGAAATTCGAGATTTGCTTAAGAAATAATTCATGTTTACACTTCCAAAATTAAATTACACATATGACGCTCTTGAGCCTCACATCGATGCGACTACGATGGAAATTCACCATACGAAACATCATCAAGCGTATATCGATAAATTAAATAAAGCTATCACAGAAACCGAGTGGGCGGACAAATCTTTGGAAGAAATTTTGGCAAACGTTTCAAAGCTTGAACGACTTGTTAGAAACAACGCCGGCGGACATTGGAACCACAGTTTCTTTTGGACAATACTTGGACCAAACGTCGGAGGTGGTCCGTCAGGCGAACTATTAGAGAAAATAAATGCAACGTTTGGTAGCTTCGAAGAATTCAAAAATAAATTTACGGAATCAGCGACAACGCTTTTCGGTTCGGGTTGGGTGTGGCTCATAGTTCAAGATGGAAATTTGAAAATTATCCAAACGCCACTTCAGGACAATCCACTCATGGATGATGCGAAAGAAAAAGGCATACCGATCTTGGGACTCGACGTTTGGGAGCATGCGTATTATCTGAAATATCAAAATAAACGACCAGACTACATTACCGCTTTCTGGAATGTTGTTAATTGGGAAAAAGTTTCAGAACTCTATGGATCTCGATAAAAGAAAAGAAGAATTATCTGATCTCGAACGGGAAGTAACCCAGAATAAGGGAACCGAAGTGCCTTTTACGGGTGAACATTGGGATAGGAAAGACGAGGGGGGATATTCTTGTAAGGTTTGCGGGCAAATGCTTTTTACATCTGATACGAAGCTTGATTCAAGTGTCGGTCCTACCGGACTTCAAGGCTGGCCGGCTTTTGATCAGGCAATTCCAGGAACTGTGAAATATCAAGACGACGACAGTGCAGGAATGCATCGTACTGAAGCGATCTGCTCAAACTGTGGGGCACACCTCGGACATCTTTTTCCAGATGATACCAAGACTGGTGACCACTTGTGTATCAATTCCTGTTCGCTTGATTTTAAGCCGAAAGGAGAGTAAAAATAGCACATGAAATCCTACGACTTCCTAAAAAACATCAACAAAAAAATTCGTCCCGGCGACGATTTTTTCTCGTACGTAAATAGTAATTGGATAAAAAGGAATCCAATCCCGGCAGACCGTAGTCGTTGGGCCATCTTTAATGTTCTGGCTGACGATGTACACAGGTCATTAAAGGGAATTCTTGATTCAATAGTTTTATCTTCAAAAATAAATGAAGAACAGAAAAAATTACGAGACTTATTTTTATCCGGAATGAATGAGAAGAAATTAAATTCCGAAGGTGCAAAACCTATAAAAAGTCTGATTACAGGTATAGAAACAATTGATAAAAAAAATGTTATTGAAATTATTTCACAGCTACATAAATGTGGAATACATTCTTTCTGGGGACTTTACTTGGATTACGACGACAAAGATAGCTCTCAATATATTTTAAGGATTGGACAATCAGGGCTCAGTTTACCAGATCGAGAATATTATTTAGCCGAAGACAAAAAGTCCAAGGAAATTAGAAAAAAATATTTACATTCAATTTTGTCTTTATCTAAACTTTCAGGATTTCCTATTACAAAAAAGGAGGCAGACGCCATATTGGAGATCGAAACAAGATTAGCTAGAGCCTCGCTTTCTAGGGTTGAAATTCGAGACGCTAACAAGCAATATAATGAATTTAATTTATTTAAACTAACAAAGATCTCATCAAAAATTGGTTGGGAAAAATATTTTAAAAAACTTGGTTTTAAAAAAGATCTACTAAATAAATTTTTAGTAAACCACCCAACTTTTATTAAAGAAGTAAATAATATTTTAGAAAACTCTTCCCTAGATAATCTCAAAGTTTATCTCAAGTGGCGTACCATAGTCGATTCAGTCGGGTATCTAAGCGAAAAATTAGTAAAGGAGAGGTTTAAATTTTTTGGCAAAGTTTTATCTGGCGCGGAAAAAATAATCCCAAGATGGAAACGCACACTATTAGAAATTGATCACACTCTAGGAGATGTTCTGGGAAAACTATACGTTGAAAAATTCTTTCCATCAGAAGCTAAAAAAAGAATGAATTCAATGATAGATGATATTTTTGAGGCCTATAAAGAACGTATAAAAAACTTAGATTGGATGTCTCCCAAAACTAAAAAAAGAGCTTTACAAAAGCTGTCTCTAATTGATCGAAAAATTGGCTATACTAGTAAGTGGGAAAATTATTCTTCTCTAAAAGTTGGAAATTCTTATATAGAAAATCATTGGCAATCAGAAGAATTTTATCTAAGAAAAATGATTAAAAAACTGACTAAAAAGAAAGTAGATCGTCGTGAGTGGCACATGTCAGCGCCGACGGTGAATGCCTACTATTCGCCAAACATGAATGAAATAGTATTTCCTGCAGGAATTTTGCAGCCCCCATCTTTTGACCTACACGCAACCGACGCAATGAATTATGGTGGAATAGGTTCTGTCATTGGTCACGAATTAACCCATGGTTTCGATGATGAAGGAAGTAAATTCGATCACAGGGGTAATTTAATAGAATGGTGGACAAAAAAAGACAGAAAGTTGTTTACTGAAAAAGCTAAAAATCTTGTTAAACAATATGATGCCTGTGAGGTCTTACCAGGAAGATTTTGTAATGGAAAATTAACACTAGGTGAGAACATTGCTGACTTAGGAGGGCTCACGATTGCATTTGATGCTTTCAAACGCAGAATGAAAAAACAAACCAAAGGTGAAATCATAAATGGATTTACACCAGAACAGCAATTTTTTATTGCTTGGGCTCGTGAATGGTCTGGTAGTATAAGAGAAGGTCAAGCGATCCAATATTTAATTACCGACCCACATTCTCCGTTAGAACTTCGCGTCAATCAAGTCGTGAATAATCTTGATGCTTTTTACGAAGCTTTTGATGTTAAACCAGGCGACAAACTCTATCGAAAACCCAAGGACCGAGTGAAAATCTGGTAGATTTCTGGAAGCTTTGAAATAAAAATACGCAGGGCCGGCATGGAGCCGGCCCTTTGCGTCTTTGTGTTTTTTACCTTCAACGGTAGCCCTGGATGTAGGCGTTAGCGATGATATCGCTTTCACGGATTAGGTCCATGGCGATCTGTAAGATCATTTCGTTGAGCTCCTCATCTGTGCAGTGGTTCAAGCTTATGTGTTTATGTGCTGGTTTGTGCTTGCTTGTTTCGATGAAGGTAACCTTTTCTTTCTTGGTCATGGTCGCGAGTTTTGTCTCAGATTACCCCAAGAAAAAGCCTTTGTAAAGCCATGCTACAATGTGTCTATGAACAGTTTCGAAACTGGCTATAAAAGGCTAAATAAGGCCCAAAAGGAGGCTGTGGAGACTATTGACGGACCGGTGATGGTGGTGGCGGGGCCGGGGACTGGAAAGACCCAAATTCTCACTCTTCGCATTGCCAATATTTTACAGAAAACGGATACTCCGGCTGACGGAATTCTGTGTCTAACTTTTACCAATTCTGGAGTTTTTGCCATGCGTGAAAGACTGCGGTCATACATTGGCGCTGCGGCCTCACGTATACACATTTCGACATTTCACTCGTTCGCCATAAGTATGATCGAGGAATATTACGAAACACTGGATTTTGTCGAGAAGCCAACACTTATCGATGACGTGGAATCAGCTCTTCTTTTTGATGCGATTTTGTCTGATCATGAGTGGAAACATCTTCGTACACGCTCCAACAAATCGCTTTATTTTCATGACATCAAATCTCTCATTTCTCTTTTAAAACGTGAACGACTCAGTCCAGAAGATTTTAGCATTGAGATCAAAAACGAGATAAAAAATATTCAGAAAGATGAATCAAATATATCGACTCGTGGTGCATCGAAAGGATCTCTTAAACAAGAAGCGATAAAACGCATCGAAGGTTTGGAGCGAACCGAAGAGATTGTGAAATTTTATTCTTTGTATGAACTTTTGAAAAAGGCCAAAAACTTGCTTGATTTTGATGACGTGCTGGAAGAACTCGTTCGACTAGTCGAAATTTCTGACGATGCTCGCGACACCATACGTGAAAAATATCTTTACGTTTTGGTTGATGAACATCAGGACTCAAGCGGTGTGCAAAATGAATTTTTGACTCGTGTCTGGGGCGATGTTGAAAAGCCAAATGTTTTTGTGGTGGGTGACGATCGTCAGCTTATTTATGGATTTGGTGGAGCGTCACTATCCTACTTTGAAAGTTTCAAAGAATCTTTTGGCGGTGTGAAATTGATTACCCTTACAGAAAATTATCGTTCAACTCAAAACATTTTAAATACAGCCGATGCACTTTTGAAAAGTTCTCTCGCCGAAGCCAAGCTTTTATCGCAATCAAACGAAACCTATCCGCTTCGACTCATTGAAGCCGAGTATCCACGAGATGAGATTTTACGTGCCGGACTTGAGATCAAAGAGAAAATTGAAAAAGGCACTGATCCAAATGAGTGTGCGATATTAGTTCCTAAAAATAGAGAGGTCCGAAGCGCGGTCAAGATTCTGGGTGACCTAGGGATCCCGGTTGCCTCATCGGGCCGAGAAAAGTTTTTTGCTGATCCAGAAGCCGAAAATTTTGTCGATATTTTGAAAACTTTGGATAATCCAGAAACTCCCGAACGCGTAGCCCCATTGTTGCTTTCACCGCTTTCCGGAATTTCACCTCTTTCCGCTCATCGATTTTTGAATAGGGAAGATGCGCGTAAACTCACACTTTCGAAACTTCTGAAATTTAAAAAAGGTGAAAGCGAATACGAAGAAGATGATGAGATTGGTGAATTTGCTGAACTCTTGGCTTCTTGGCTTGTGTGTGCAAACGCTGGCGATATTCATGTTTTGATACAAAAAATTGGTGAAGAACTTCTAATTAAAAATTCCAAAGATCACGAGACTCTGACCCGACGTGTTGAAATCATTCGAACACTTATACATTTAGCGCTTTCACAGATCGAGCGTAACCCTCGGATAAATCTATCGCAATTTTTAGATTTTATTGACAGACTTCGTGAATATGACACCGATATTCCAATGGCGACTTTTGAATCTGATCACGGAGTAAAAGTCATGACGCTTCACGCCTCCAAAGGTTTGGAGTTCGAGTGTGTTTATATCGCACATCTCGATGAGAAAAATCTTCTAGGAAAACGTCGAAGCGGTTTTACTTTGCCCGAGCGCGTAAAAGAGTTGGAACATAAAAAGGGAGAAGAAGAAATGAAACGAGAACTTTATGTGGCCATCACTCGCGCCAAAAAGCACGCTACTCTTTCGTATTCACTTTACAATCACAGCGGCGCGCCACTTGAAGTTGCACACATCGTAAATGACTTGCCAGGAGAATTGCTTGAAAAAATCTCGGCTAGTGAAAATGAAAAATTCATTATGGGTTCTGGGATAGAAACTTTTGTTCGTTCAGGAGAGCGCGTGTACGATTCGGTTACGGCTGGTAAATTGGCCGAGATGCTAAAAAATGAATATTACAAACGTCGGCTCTCGGTTACACACCTCAACAACTTTTTTGAGTGTCCGTGGAAATGGTATTTCCGAAACTTTTTACAACTTCCTGAGCCAAAAACCTTGCCGCTTGAATTTGGAAATGTTGTGCACGGAGTACTTGAACGAATTTTGAAAAATAAATTATCGACAGATAAGAAATCAGTAACTGAAGCGATTACTGAAAAAGCCGATCGTTTATCTGGATTTTCCGACAAAGAAATTGAAGGAATCAAAAAAGACGCGAGCGATGTGGTTTTTGCTTGGATAGAACGTGAACTTCCAAAAATTTTAGAAGAACACAAGAGTGAAGAATCTATTACCGTTCACGATTTGGGATTTGAGCATTTGGAGATTAATGGAAAAATCGATCTTGTTGAGCAAATCGAAGAGGGGGTTCTCCGTCTAACAGATTTCAAAACCGGGGGGCTCAAGAAAAAGTCCGAGATTGAAAAGGAGACAGACGAAGGTCGAATGTCTGACATGATGAGACAACTTGCGATGTATAGTTTTCTGATTGATCGAAAGACGGCCGGAAACGCGAGTGTCGAAGAATCACGACTTATGTTTGTCGAGCATTTGGATGAAAAAGATTCAGTTTATAAGACTCAAATTACTAGCGATCATGTCCGAAATTTAATTAAAGATATAGATGATTTTGATCAACTTCTGGCAACCGGAGAGTGGGTCGATCGACCGTGCCGATTCAAGCCATGGAAAAGCGGAGAGGTGTGCGAGTATTGTAAATTGGCCGAGATTTACAAGAAGAAATAATTTGGTAGTATCTCGATATGGTTAAAAACGCCAATACCAAATCAAAAGCTGAACTCCTGGCCCAGATTGAAAGGGAAGATTTTCGTCGGAAAACTTTGTCTTTCTATAAATACGTCAAAATCACTAATCCAAAGGCGATGCGAGATTTTCTGTTTGAGAACTTCGAAAAACTTGGATGTTTGGGGCGAATTTATGTTGCACACGAGGGCATAAATGCCCAGATGAATGTTCCAGAACCAAAATGGGATGAGTTTAATAATTTTATCCAATCAATTCCAGAATTTGCCGGCGTACCGTTTAAGATCGCGGTGGAGGAAAAAGGGAAATCGTCTTTTTTGAAATTGATCGTAAAAGTTAGAAATAAAATTGTTGCGGACGGTATTGATGATCCGACGTTTGATCCGGGAAATACTGGCGAATATGCGACTGCCGAAGAGGCAAACGCAATGATTGATAGAGGTGCCACTGTTATTGATATGAGAAATCTTTATGAGGCAACCATCGGACATTTTGAAAATGCAAAGATAATGGAGGTGGATACTTTCCGTGAGCAGTTAGCCAAAGTCAAAGACATGTTCAAAGACGACAAAGATGAAGAAGTCCTGCTCTACTGTACTGGTGGAATTCGCTGTGAAAAGGCTTCGGCCTGGATGAAGCATAATGGATTTAAAAATGTAAAACACATAAAAGGTGGCGTGATCGATTATGCACATCAAGTTAAAGAAAAAGGTTTGCCAAATAAATTTAAAGGCAAAAATTTCGTTTTTGATGAAAGATTGGGTGAGAGAATTGGAAATGAAATTATTTCAGATTGTCAGATCTGTTACAAAGAAAAGTGCGATGACTATATTCATTGCAAGAATCAGTTTTGCCACACCCTGTTTATTTGTTGTCCGAAATGCATTGCCAAACTTGATGGATACTGTTCGCGAGTGTGTTTGGTGGCCGACAAACTTCCCAAATCTCTAAATAAGTTTTTCATTCGTGCCGATAGACAAAAGCACAAGAATCAATACAAGAAAAATTACAAGAGATCAAAAACAATTGTCCGCGATTAGCGGACAATTGTTTTATTGGACGGTGAGCGGAAAAGTTGTTGTTGTTGAAAGTCCGGAAGTGGTATTTGTAATTATAATCGGTAATGTGTATTGTCCCGGTGCAGTGTTGGGACCAATAAAGATACTAAAACTTCTATTTCTCTCATCATCAGGTTCTAGATTTGATAAAAATTCTACAACGGTAGGATTGTTAAAATTCGCCTGTGTGATTCCATTGGGGACTGTACCGAGTGTTGCTGTAAAATTTGTATTAGGACATGAAATATAATCCATATTTATAATTCGAAGCGTCACACCCCAGTTGTAACCAGAATTTCCAGGGTCAACGACCGTTGTGGGATTATTACCCCAGACACTTACCCTTGGTGGTAAATGAGTACAAGCAAGATTTGGATTCATGGTAACTTGAAATCTTCGAGAATTTTGATTGATGGGTGGTAAAGTTGTGATCGTTAGACCATAACGAGGTTCTGAGTATGTTTGTCCTTGATTGAGTGATACTTGATATGGATTTTCATTACTCAGATTTGGGGCTCCGCGGAGATATATCAGTCGAGCATTTTTTGTATCTAATTGATTAGCTACATTTCCTTCGTATCCTTCTTTGTACACCATGATGCCATTTTTATTTTCAGCAATATTGTATGGGGGAACTTCTCCGCCGCCACCCTGCATTCCTCCAAGGGCCGGGGTATTGAGTCCCGCATCAAAACCGTATCCATTGCGAAATTCTATCCATATGGGAGTTTTATTTGAGTTCATCGATGGTTTTATTTTATATGCTTTTGCTGTGGAATTTATAAAGGAAAGAGTCCCTGTGTTTGATATTGGTGAAGCAAGATCGCGTATGTTGTAAATACCAGACTCCGTAATAGTTTGGAGTTCGTTAGCGCTAAACCAGCCAAGTTTTGCTTTTGCCCAAGCATTAAAATGTAGACCAATTGTATTGTACGCCATGACATCAAAATAGTTTCCAACCGTTAAACTTTGGCAATCGTCAATAGATGGTGATCCTTCACATGATAAACCGTGAGCGTGAAGAAGTCCCAAAGCATGACCAAATTCATGAATGAGTAGATGTTCAAGATTTGTGAGAACGTGAGAACCATTCATGCTTTCAACCATTTGAAAGCTTTGACTGTTCCACATATTTACTGAAGTATTTACCCACGTTACTGTTTTATTATAGGTTACTCCATTTATCGTGTATGGTTGGGGACCGGTGTTAGACATACCATATGAAATATTTCCATCACAAAGAGTGATGATGAGGATATTTGTATAATTATTAAGATCAATGGAGGATCCAGCTATGAATGGACCCAAATCACTTGTTGTAGCGGGGCACGATTCGTTTTCCGCCGTGGTGAACCAGCCAAACACATCGCCAGTAATTGACTGTCTACCGTAAGACACCTCATTAAAATATTGTTTGAATTTTCCCGTGCCGAACATGATATCGTTTACGGTTGAAGGATAGAATGGTTGAGATGAGCTATTTTGATTGTCTAACAAAAATACAGCCAATTTTTTAGTCTTTTTTGATGTTAATGGTTGAGTTTTTTTTGCTTCCCTCACACCATCAAAAGTTTCTCCGACAAACTTTGCGTTCGACAATGTTACAATTCCTGTTTTTGTATCTAGCGTTCCCTTGACATCATAATAACCATTTTTAAAATTCACTACTATGTCGTCTCCCACGACCAAGTATCTTTTTCCATTTATGAATATTTCTTGAATGATTTTCTCACTTCCTTCTTTTAAAAAATTTTCAGATATGGTGATACCGATAGGATATTTACCAGCTATTTCAACTTTTGTTCCAACTTCTTCTTTTATTGGGGACGTTTGAGTTACTTTTGTGTTAACGAAAAGCAAGACTCCGGCCATTTGACCATTCACCGGATTAATACTTGTAATTGAAACAGATAGCGCCGATAAAATTATGGCAAAAGTAATCAGACCACCCTTAGACATATTTGTTTTCATATGGTCAAATTTTAGCACAAAGGCTTTTTGCAACAAAAGGATTTATTGGTATATTTAACCCCATGGAAATCAAAGTCGATACTTCGAAACAAGAAGAACTCTTGAAAGGCCTAGAGTCCCGAACCGATATCGAAGCCCTACGTATGAAGCGGTATTTGGGCATGGCTGATTTGGCCCGGACCCCTGGAAGCCCCCTTTACGAGATCGTGGAACGAGTAAAAAAGGTTCCAGCACTTGCGGGACTTGATATTATCGAGATCCCAGAAATCGTTCCAGCTGAAATCACATTCGATCTTTTCGACTTTCCGGCTGACCATGTGGCTCGTTCGACTTCGGATACTTACTATGTCGACGCTAAAAATATTTTACGTACCCACAATACTGTTTCTTGGTATTACTATTTCAATTCTCCAGATGTCAAAGAAAAATTTGCGCGCAAAGAACATCTCGGGGCGCTTTGTTTTGGAAAGGTTTACAGAAAAGATGAAATCGACCGCCGGCACATGAATGTCTTTCACCAGATTGATGGATGGAAACTCATCCCAGATACAGAAGGAACTCTCCCGCTAGATGAATTGAAAAGAGTTTTGTCGGAAATCGTTGAAAATGTTTTTGGTAAAGAAACGGAGTATCGATTTCTTGACGATGAATTCCCGTACACCGATCCATCGACGCAAATTGAAGTTATGGTCAATGGTCAATGGGTAGAAATCTTGGGTGCTGGAATGGTTAAACCGTCCGTTCTCGCTAAACTCGGTATTACTGGCTACAACGGCTGGGCTTTCGGCTTCGGCATCGAACGCCTTGCGATTCTTTCAATGGAACTTCCTGACATCAGACTTCTTTGGTCAAACGACGAGCGTGTAAAGAAACAGTTGGTGCTTGGAACTAAATTCAAAGAAGTTAGTAAATATCCAGCAATCGTGCGCGACATTTCTTTTATTGTCGATTCTGCGACATTTCAACCAAATGTGTATTTCGATCTCGTGCGTGATGTTGTCGGTGACATGGCTGAAGAAATGGCACTCGTCGATGAATATGAAAATGCAGCGAAGTTTGGTGAAGGCAAGAAAAGTTATGCGTACCGCGTAACGTACCGATCGCTCGATCGAACGTTGACTGACACGGAAGTAAACGATCTCCATAAAAAACTCGAAGAAGAAACAAGAAGAGTTTTAAACGCGACGGTTCGCTAAAATAGCCTTAAAATTCAAGCCTTTTTTGACATAAAATGGTGGATAAACAAGCTTCCAAAGTGGCTTCCGATTTGCTATAATTACTGGGCTTTAAAAGAGCTTTTTTCGTTTAAATAATTCATCAAATTAACCAATGGCTGAAAAGGTAAAAGGTAGTTATAACGCTGACGATATTTCGGTTCTCGAGGGTCTTGAGCCTGTCAGAAAGCGTCCTGGAATGTACATTGGTTCGACTGGACCGGATGGTCTTCATCACCTCATCAAAGAAATTTTTGACAACTCCCGCGACGAAGCTATGGCCGGACATTGTGATCACATCGAGGTTACTTTGCTTCCAGGCAACATCGTGCGCGTAGCCGATAATGGCCGAGGAATTCCAGTTGATCTTCATAAACAAACAAAAGTTTCTGCGCTCGAAACTATTCTCACAGTTCTTCACGCCGGTGGAAAATTCGGCGGTAAGGACAAAGGTTACAAAGTTTCCGGAGGTTTGCACGGCGTTGGTGCTTCAGTCGTAAACGCTCTCTCTATCTACATGAAAGCCGAAGTACATCGCGATGGCGGTAAATTCGTCCAAGAATACAAACAGGGAAAACCAAAAGCCAAAGTCAAAGAGATCGGCAAATCAAAACTTCACGGAACGATCATTTCTTTCGAACCAGATGTTGAAATTTTCAAAGAAGTAAAATTTGATTGGAACAGAATAGTTCATCACTATCGCGAACAAGCCTATCTCGTCAAAAAACTTCGCATTACGCTTATCGACGCGCGTGGATATGCGGGTAAGGTTCCTGAAGACGGATATTATTACTTCCAAGAAACGGGCATCGAGGTTCCTTCGACAACTTTTTATTTCGAAGGAGGAATCGTCTCAATGGTCGCGCACTATAACAAAGATCAGAAAAAAATTCAGGACAAAATTTTCTCAGTCGACAAAGATGTCGACGATATCAACGTCGAGATTGCGCTTCAATATGTCGATGATATCGTGGATCACATTATTCCTTTTGCCAACAACATTTCAACTCCGGGCGGCGGTATGCACGTCACCGGTTTTAAAACTGCGCTTACTCGTCTAATCAACAACTACTCGAAGAAAAATAATATTTTGAACGAAAAGGAAGGCGGATTTACTGGTGAGGACGTACTCGAGGGACTCACTGCTGTTATTTCTATTAAAATGCCGGAAATTCAGTTCGAAGGCCAGACCAAAGACAAGCTTGGTTCACCCGAAGCTCGTGGAGCCGTCGAAACAGTTTTCTCGACTGCATTTTCACAATTCCTCGAAGAAAATCCTGATGAAGCTCGCGCAATTTTAAATAAAGCAGTTCTTGCTCTCAAAGCACGTAAAGCCGCCAAAGCCGCGAAAGATTCAGTTCTCCGCAAAGGCGCACTCGAGGGCTTAACGCTACCAGGTAAACTTGCCGACTGTCAGTCCAAAGATCCATCAGAATCAGAACTATTCATCGTCGAGGGAGACTCTGCGGGCGGTTCGACCAAAATGGGTCGCGATCGTCGTACTCAGGCCGTACTTCCACTCAAAGGAAAAATTCTAAACGTCGAACGCGCACGCCTCGACAAGATGCTTGATTCGAAAGAAGTAAAGTCTCTCGTCATCGCACTCGGAACTTCTATCGGCGACACTTTCAATCTCGAAGACATTCGCTATCACAAAATCATTATCGCAACCGATGCCGACGTGGACGGCGCGCACATTCGAACACTTCTTCTGACATTGTTTTATCGATATTTCAAACCGGTTATAGAAGCAGGTTACATCTACATCGCCCAGCCACCACTCTATAAAATTACAAAAGGCAAAATGGTGACATATCTTTATTCTGACGAAGATAAAAATAAATTCTTGAAAGCCGAAGGAATCAAAGAAGGCGATGTTCAAATTGTCGAAGAGTCCGAATCTGGTGAGCCAGTCGAAGAAACACCGGAAAAGAAAGCTTCGAAGATTTCTGTTCAGCGTTACAAGGGTCTCGGAGAAATGAACCCAGACGAACTCAAGGAAACAACGATGGATGTAAACAATCGAATTCTTCTACAAGTCAAAATCGAAGACGCTGTCGAAGCTGACAAAACTTTCGACATCCTGATGGGTTCAGAAGTTCCTCCTCGAAAATCTTTCATCCAATCAAACGCCAAATTAGCAGAGATTGATATATAGCAAAAAATCCCCGAGAGGGGATTTTTTGTTTTACTAAATATTTTCTTTGATCAATTTTCGGAGCTCTTCGATATGCATTTTCTTTTCGTTGTGGAGGCTTTCCCAGAAAGCTTTCTCAACGTCGCTCCCGGCCTCTTTTATATAGTTCTGTTCGATGCGCCAGAGAGACTTTTGCTCCTGGGTCATCTGTATCATTAGATTGTGTAAGTTGTTTGGGGTCATATTAGGCGATGTTGGTTTCTAATTTTTGGATACGAACTTCGTGATCATTAACTTTGCCCTGGATCTCGTATTTATTTTCGGAAATCTTATCAAAGAGTTCTTGTTTGGCATTTTGCAAATCAGCTTTAGTCGACATGCCATCAAGACGGTCTTCGATCTTCGTCATGCGTTCAGCGACAAATTCAATATGGCCGTCGAGTTTTTTGTCGATTCCTTCAACAGCATTTATTAACTTGTCTATTTTTTGTTCAAGACCATCCATGGGCCAAGGATACCACGACTCCATAATCCAGACAATTGTGTAAAAGCTCAAAAACTTGCAAAAATCCCTGTTTTCCGTATACTAGTTGCCATGGTAGTCCGAATGCGACACACAAGAGCCCATACGAAAAATCGTAGGTCTCATCATAGAGCACCGATGGCGAATATCGTTATCGATAAGGAGACAAATACTCCTCATCTTCGTCATCGCGTCTCACTCGAAACTGGCAAATACCGAGGCAAACAAGTCTTGGCAGTTGTTAAATCTAGCGACAAGAAATCAAAAGCCAAGTAATTGGCTCGCGCTCGGTTTGCTTATAATTTTCCTTCCTCCTAACCTAACCAGATCAAACGGTTGGAAAATCACAATCAAACCTCGCACTTAAGTTATTTCTTTGTTAGAATATTAGAGTCTTTTAATAGAATTTGTTCTTATCATTATGGCCAATAGGCACCTTGCACGATCAGTCGTTTTACAAACACTTTTTGAGTGGGATTTTAATGGGCAGAAAAATGAATCTGCTCCAGAATATCTCGAACGCAATCTTGCCGAATTTGCGCCAGGAATGAAAGAGATCTCCTTTACCAAACACCTGCTTGATCAGGTTTTAAAAAAACATGTTCTCATCGATGAGATCATAGAGAAAGCTGCGCCTGATTGGCCAATGGATAAAATTGCGATTGTTGATCGCAATGTTTTGCGCATTGGTCTGGCTGAACTTTTGTTTTCAAACAAAGATGAGGTTCCGCCAAAGGTTGCTATCAACGAAGCCATCGAACTTGGAAAAACTTTCGGTGGCGAGAAATCTGGCAAATTCGTCAACGGTGTTTTGGGCGCAGTTTACAAAGAAATGGGGGAACCAGGCAAAGATCAGATCACTCCAAAGAAACGCGCAAATAACGAAGACGATCCAGAAAAACTTCCAAAAGAGAAGAAAGCCGGCGGAGTAATCATTACAGAGAAAGATGGAGAGACTTTGGTCGGGCTCGTGCACGATGTTTTTGGTTATTGGACGCTAGCCAAGGGTGGAGTGGAAGGAAATGAAACTTCCGAAGAGGGCGCAATCCGCGAGATAAAAGAAAAGACCGGACTGGATGTCGAAATCGTTAAACTTTTGGGTGAAAATGAATATGTTGCATCTCATCCGGAAAAAGGTAAAATCCTAAAACAGGTTAGCTACTATCTGGTAAAGACGCCCTGGAAGGAGATGGACCTCCATTCAAACGGCGGACTCGATGATGCCAGGTGGTTCAAGCTCTCCGAATTAGAAAGTATAAACACCTACGACGATATACTGCCGCTTCTGGCGCAGTCAATCGACTACGTTACCAATAAATAAAAAATTATGCCGAACTTCGCGAAATTTGAAACCGAAAATAACTTAGACTTCAAAGACAAGGATCTACTAAAACAAGCTTTTACTCATCGATCATATATAAACGAAAACGCTGGTGCAGGGTCTCACAATGAACGCCTAGAATTTTTGGGCGATGCGGTGCTTGAACTCGTCACAACTGAAGAGCTTTTTGCACGCTACCCAGGTAAATCAGAGGGCGACCTAACCGCTATCCGTGCGGCTGTCGTTAATACCGTTTCGATTTCTGCTGCGGCGGTGGAGCTTGGCATGAACGACTATCTTCTTTTGTCCAAAGGCGAAGCCAAAGATACAGGCAAGGCACGTGACTACATTCTCGCTAACACTTTCGAATCAGTTATCGGCGCGATATTTCTAGACGCTGGTTATGATGCGGCCAAGAAATTCATAGCCGATGCTTTGTTTGGCAAGATTGAAAAAATCGTTGCTCAGAAACTTTGGCGCGATTCCAAGTCTCTAATCCAAGAAAAAGCTCAAGAGATTGTGAACATTACGCCGCGCTATGAAGTGCTTGAAGAAACCGGCCCAGACCATGATAAGAATTTTACTATCGGTGTATTTTTTGGAGATGAACTTATTGCCAAAGGCTCCGGCAAATCCAAACAAGAAGGTGAGCAGGCTGCGGCTCAGGAAGCACTCAAGCTAAAAAAGTGGTTGGATTAGCAAAGAAAAATACTCATAAAAAGGCACGAAGTTTTGCCTGTAAACGGCAAACTTCTCCCTCTCGAAAAAGCCCGTCCTTCAAAAGGCGGGCTTTTTCTTGCGAGAGTCCTTTTTATGAGGATTTTTCTTTGCCTGGTGTGGTAAAATATGGGGGTGAAATTAAAGAGGATTGAACTTCTCGGGTTTAAGTCGTTTGCCAAAAAAAGCAGACTGGATTTTGACGTGCCGGTTGTTGGAATCGTCGGGCCAAACGGATCTGGAAAATCAAACGTTGTTGAAGCTTTCCGGTTTGTCCTTGGCGAACAATCAATGAAATCTCTGCGTGGAAAGTCAGGCTCGGATCTTATATTCAAAGGCTCAAAAGATTTACCAAAAGGCTCACGCGCTTCAGTGGAAATAACTTTTGATAACAAAGATCGCGTTTTTAAATTGGGAGAACGTTCCGAGCCAATCAATCTGGATTTCGATGAAATAATTTTAAAACGAGAAGTTTTTGCTGATGGAAATAATATTTACTACATCAACAATTCAGCTGTTCGTTTGAAAGACATTGTCGAAATGTTGGCTTCGGTAAATATCGGTGCTTCGGGTCACCATATTATTTCTCAGGGTCAAGCCGACAGGATTCTCACAAGTTCAGCCAAAGATCGTCGGATCATGATTGAGGATGCTTTAGGTCTCAAAGTTTATCAAAACAAACTCAAAGAATCGCACAAGAAACTTGAAAAGACCGAAGAGAACATGAAAGAAGTCGGAATGCTTCGTCGTGAACTTGCGCCACATATAAAATATCTCAAGAAACAAGTTGAAAAAGTTGAAAAAAGCGTCGAGCTTCGAAGTGAACTTTCTAAACTTTATTTAACCTTTTTCAAATCAGAAGAAAAGTTTTTACAAAACGAAGAAGCTTTCCTGAAAAGTAAAAATCACGATCGAGAACGCGAACTAAAAGAAATTGAAGTCAAATTAGCTTCGATGAAAGATGTCTCAACAAATGATTTCGAGTCTTCAAAAAATATCGAAATCAGTAATTTGGAAAAAGAAATTGTTTCGCTTGAACGAACCAAAGATGATTTATCCAGAAAGCTTGGACGTATCGAAGGTATGATCGAATTTGAGAATCGATCGACAACTGATAAACCAGACAGTATTTCAATCAAATCAAGCGACCTCGAGACGTTCATTAGTGAGATGGAAAACACTCTCGAAAGATCTTTGGCGGATTCAAACCTCGAAGTTATAAAATCAAATCTCAAGTATTTGAGAAAAGCTATAACGGACTTTGGCCAGAGATTTAAACAAAATAAAGCTGAAAACAAACCAAACTCTTTCAAGGATCTAGAAGTTACAAAGCGTGAAGTCACGGCTCAGCTAGAAGAAATTGAAAGAGTAAGAAAAGTTCATTTGGAAAAAATGAATTCTTTGCGTTCTTCGATTGAGTCAAATAGAGTGACGATGTTCAAAGACCAAGAAGAAAAATTTGCTCTTGAAAATAAAAAGAACAAGATTTTGGCCGAAGAAGAAATTCTCCAAAACCGAAATGAATTTTTCAAAAAGCGAAAAGCTTCTTTTGAAGAAGGAGTCAAAGAAGCTGTCGTTTTGGTTGGTCAAGAAATTTTACAATTTCGAACAAGTGATATTTCGATTGTCGAAGTCACTGACGAGATGCGTCACAACATTGAGCGTCTCAAAATCAAACTCGAAGACGCGGGTACTGGCTCTGGCGATGACGTAATGAAAGAATATCAAAGTATTACAGAACGAGATAATTTCTTGGTCAAAGAGCTCGAAGATTTAGAAAAAAGTATTTCCAATTTACGTACACTTATTGACGATCTTAAAGAAACTCTGGACAGAGAATTCAAAGAAGGCATGGAGAAAATCAATGCTCGTTTTGAGGAATTTTTCAAACTTATGTTTGGTGGTGGCGCAGCTTATCTGTCTAGCATTGTTCAGGGATCAAAGAAAAATGATTCGGAAGAAGACGATGAGTCTGGAGAAAGTTCGGATGCGGACGGGGAAGAGAGACTTGATTATGGTATTGAGATTAACGTGACTTTGCCACAAAAGAAGGTGAAAGACCTGGCCATGCTTTCTGGTGGCGAACGCTCACTTACTTCTATCGCGCTTGTCTTTGCCGTGACTCAAGTTAACCCGCCGCCATTTTTGGTTCTCGATGAAACGGATGCGGCACTCGACGAAGCAAATTCCAAACGTTATGGAGACATGATCGAAATTCTTTCGAAGTATTCTTCGCTTATTACTGTTACGCACAATCGCGAAACTATGTCTCGTGCGGACGTTATCTACGGAGTCACCATTGGTGCCGACGGTGGATCGAAACTTCTCTCAATTAAATTCTCCGACGCCGAAAATTACGCTAAATAAAAAAGAGAACGCCCCCGAGGAGGGGGCGTTCGGACGTCGCCAGGCGACATCACTTCTTTTTGTTTGATCCGCGACGGCGACGTTTCTTTGGCACCAGACTCGAAAGTGCCTTCATGAACTCGTCAGTTAGTTTGAGGCCCTTCACCGGCACGCAAACGTAGCCTGGGGTTTGGTTGGAGGCGTTCTTTGATGTAGACACCTTGCTCAGAGCCTCCATGGTCTTAGGGAACTCTTCCTCCGGCAATTCATTCAGAACCGCGAAGACCATCTTAACCCCACGAATGCTCTTGTAACCCGGAGGTATACGGAGCATTCGACGACGTTGACGACGCTTCTTTGGCTCATCGGTCAGTATTGCTTTCTTGGCCATTTTCACCTGTTTTAGGGTTCACAGTGAACCGTAGCATTTATTTAAGTATTTGTCAAGTTATATTATTACAACCCCTTAAGATACTCCTGAATTGTCATTTTGTTTGTACGGATTTCTTTGGCAGCTTCGACTCCGAGATATCGCCAATGCCATGGTTCGAAAATGTAACCAGTATCGCGACCAGACGGATAACTCATGACGAATCCATATTTGTAGGCATTTTCCGAAAGCCATTTGTAAGCGGCGGTTTCTTTGAAATTGGCGCTTGCAGAATCTCCATCGATTTCTGGGGCCGTAAGATCGATTGTTGTGCCAAGTTGATGCTCAGAGTGACCCGGTTTGGCAATCGATTCTTTGTCGACATCTTGGGCTCGTCCAGCATATAGAACTTCTTGAATTTCAAAACTTCTGAAAGCCGAAGTCACTTCCAAATCCACCTCTGCGTTCTTGGCATCTGTTACAAGCTTCTGTAGAGCTACAGCTGCTTCTTCTGTTAGGCACAAATTTCTTGATTCTTTGGTTTTGATTTGGTCTTTGATTTCAACCAAACTCTCAGGTATGTATTTATTCACAGAAGTTTCAGCGTTTACGTTTGTAAACATTTCATCAAATTCAGAATTACCAACAGGGCAAGATCCACGCTCAAACGGGAGAGCTCTAGAAGTTTCATTTTGTTTGCCATCTAGAAGAGGTTGATATTTTTCATTAAGTCGGAAGGCCGTTTCTTCGTGACTCTTCACGCCGTCTTTGGTCACGACAACTTCGGAATACAATCCACCCATTGTGTCGTGCGAAAACGCTTGGTCAAAAACGAAGTTACCAAGAGAGTAGATAATGAGACCTTCTTTGTAACTTTCAACGTCTTGAGGTACGTGTGGGTGATGACCGGCGATGATGTCGGCACCGTTATCAATCATTTTTTTTGCCAAAGTTTCCTGACGTTTGTTGTGTGGTTTATATTCATCGCCCCAGTGAATCGAAACGACAAGAACGTCTACAGAAGCTTTTGCGTTTCTGATGATGGCGTCGAGATTTTTGTCGTTCGCCAAAAGGATTCCAGGCTTTGTTTCAGTTGCTTTCATGAATTCTGGTCCAACATCGGACATGGCAATATAGCCAATGCGAATACCGTTACGTTCAATAATCGTTGTCTTTGTGGCTTCGGTGTAATCAGCTCCAGCCCCGGTGAACAAAATATTTTCTTCTTTGAGTCGACCGATTGTGTCTAAAAATGCAGCATTCGAATAATCTCCAACGTGATTGTTAGCAAAAGACAAAATATCAAAACCAGCATCTTTTAGAACCGTAGTCACAGAGGGGTCCATACGAAAAGAATAGATACTTCCGACTTTTGTGCCCTTATCAGAAATCGGACCTTCAAGATTTCCGAACATAATATCTGGATTCTTTAGAGCGGGAGCCTCGGCTAGAATTTTTTTATAGTCACCACCGAAATTTTTGATCACAGAAGTTTTAACGCCTCGATCCATCATAATATCGCCAACAAATCCAAGCGTAACTTCGGAATCATTTTGAAGAGCTTTGTCTTCATAAGCGAAGTAAACATTAGTTTTTATGTAATCCAAAATGCGATTGATGTCAGTTGTACGATCATCACTTTTTAAAAGTACAATAGCGATGTTTCTGGTTTTTCCGTCAGAAAGTGGTGCCGAAAAAATAAAGACGCCGGTTCGATGAGCGGCATCGGTATAGCCAGTTTTCCCGCCGAGGTAATCATCACGGCGAGTAAATTGATTTGAATTCCCCCAAGTTCTGCCGGCGCCACTATATCGATCGAGCGTGGTGATATTAAAAACAGTTTTGTGTTTAGTGAAAAGATAGTTTGCCAGACGGAAAAGATCTCGAGATGTCGAATAATTTTTTGACGACAGTCCACTCGGATCGTTGTAGTTGGTATTGGTCATGCCGATTTCACGAGCGTTGGCATTCATAAGCGACATGAATCTTTCGCGACCGCCGTGCTCAGCCAAAATCTCCGATGCGTCATTTGATGAAACCAATAGAAGGGGGTAAAGCAAGTCAGATATTTTTACTTTCTCTCCTGGAGAAAAGCCACTTTGACCAAGAGTTTCGATAGCTTTTCGAGAAACTTTAGCTGTATCTGATTGATCCAAATCTTCGAGTGTCGTAAGTGCTGTCATGAGTTTGGTGACTGAGGCGATAGGTGAGACGGTTTCTCCATTTTTTTCAATAATTATTTCTCCAGTATCGGCATCTCCCACAACGTAGGCCATAGCGCCGACGCGCGGTAGCAAATCAGTGTCTTTCAAATGATATGTTTCTTTTGGGGCGTAAAGAATGGAATCGAAGTTTAAGCTATCAGCGGCGTTGGCGGCACGATTGGCGGCTCGCGCAGAAATATTTTCGATGTAAGCCAAAATTTTATTGCTCCAATTTTCACCCGATGAAATTTCTTTTTTCTCAATTTCAATACTACTCACGGCGTGCACAACAAGAGCTGAAAAAGCCACTCCGATGCTTATTGCAACAAGGCTCCAGATCATTATTTTTATTCCAGTTTTATTTTTTGTCGGTTCCATTTATATTAGTTTTTTCCGGAGCCAAAACATAATCTATCTGTTGGCGCTCTAGATCAACAGATTTTACTATTACTTTTAAATTATCTCCGATTCTAATTATTTTACCCGATTTTTTACCGACAAGCATCATTTTTCTTTCGTCATATTGGTAAATGTCGTCTGTGATGTCGCGTAAACGGATCAAGCCGTCAGATTTTGTGGTTTTTTCAGAAGCATACATGCCGAATTCGGTAATGCTCGTAACAATAGCATCGAAAGTTTCTCCGATTCTCTCAGACATATATTCAAGTTGTTTCCATTTAACGCTAGCGCGCTCGGCTTCGGCCGCTTCGACTTCACGCATTGAACAATGCTCAGACATTTTCTGGTATTTGGCCATATGATCGCGCGGAATTTTCACCCCATTTAGATATTCCATCAAAAGTCGGTGAGCAATGATGTCTGGGTAGCGTCTGATCGGCGAAGTAAAGTGTGTATAGAACTCAAAAGCTAATCCGTAGTGTCCCAAGTTTTTGGTCGAGTAAATGGCTTTTGACATCGAGCGAATCACAGTCGTTTGGATAGTGTCGCGTTCAGCGCGTCCTTCGAGATCACGAAAGAGACGATTGAGTTCGTGCGCTTTGACTACACCCTTGTTTTCGTTTAGATCAAATCCAAGAAGTTTTAAATACTCTTTCAACATCTTTATTTTTTCTTTATCCGGTTGGTCGTGGATGCGATAGATGAAAACTCGGTCGCGGCCCTCTTTGTCTTTGCCTCCATATTTAGCCACGCGACGATTGGCTAGAAGCATGAATTCTTCAATGAGTTTGTTTGTGTCGCCACGAACTTTTATGTAAACCGAAATTGGTTTACCCATTTCGTCGAGTTGGAATTTCACCTCATCGGTTTCCATAAGGATCGCGCCGGCCTTTATCCTTTCTTTGTTTAAGACTTTGGCGATTTTATTTAAAGTATCGAGTTCATAGAAAAATTCTCCCGCCCCATCGTCTAGGACTTTCTGAGCGTTTTCGTAAGTAAATCTTTTGTTCGAATTTATAATCGTTTTACCGAACCATTCTTTGAGAACTTTTCCATGTGCGTCGATTTCGAAAACAGCACTCATCGCAAGCTTGTCTTCGTTCGGATTTAGACTACACAAATCATTTGAGAGAATTTCTGGAAGCATCGGAATTGTTCGATCGACGAGATAAACAGATGTGGCACGTTCAAGGGCTTCACGATCGAGCTCGGTTCCGGGGATTACGTAATGACTGACGTCGGCAATGTGAATACCAATTTCAAATCGGTTGTCGGAAATTTTTCGGAAGGAAAGAGCGTCGTCGAAATCTTTGGCGTCTTCGGGATCAATAGTGAATGTTGTGATATCGCGCATATCACGACGTCTTTTTATTTCTGCATCAGAAAGAGGTGTGTGTTTTATTTTCTCCGCTTCGCGCTCAACTTCTTTTGGGAATTCACTTTCGAATCCACGTTCCAAAATAATGCCTTGCATCTCGGCCTCATGTTCACCTGCGCGACCAAGTACTCTTTCAACTCGACCAAGTGGTGTTGTGCGCATATTTTCCCACTTGACCAACATGACGAAAATTTTATCGCCTACTTTTGCTTCACCTATGAATTTTTTAGGGATTGAAATTTGAGTGTACATTCTTGGGTCGGTTGCTTTGAGAACCAATTCGTGACCGGATTTTACAAGTTCACCAGCGTAGCCACGTTTCCCACGTTTGATTATCTGCAAAACTTTGGCGCGTGGTGCACCGTCTCGGGTTTTACCACCGATTATCGAAACTTTGACTGTATCGCCATGGAGTGCTGTGCCGAGGTCGTCAAAACTAACTTCAGCATCAACGCTTTTTGGATATTTGGGAGTTATCGGTAGACGAAAATAGCCAGTTCCGCGCTGGCTAACCCGAATCGTGCCTGTAATGGTTGTCGGGCGAGGAGAATCTTTGGCTTTTTTATGCATGGAACAATATTAACATACGTGTGTTGTTCTATATATGGGTGTGGTAAAATAGAAACAAATCTTCTCAGGATGCGTTACGACCTCCAACGTGGATTCACGAGTTTCGTGGCACCGAGTCGAATGCGAAAGCTTCGTAAGGAAGCCAAAGCGGAACAGGCGATTATTCCGAGAGATCCGATTTTACGCGTAGTGTCCTTGTCGAAAGTGCGAAAACCAAATCGGCACAAAAGGCAGGATAGCGAAGCGCTCGAGATCTTCCGTCGTAAGGTCGCCGAAAGCAAGGCTCGTAAAAGGGCCGCCTAGTTCACCTCTTGTATAATCGGGCCCCGTTGACTTGTCAGCGGGGCCCTCAACCGTTTGACACCCCCTCATAATCTTGCTAATATCCATCACATGTTAAAAATCAGATTACAAAGAACAGGCCGCACGAACACGTCATCTTTTCGCGTGGTTTTGACCGAATCTACCAATTCTGCTAAAAGCGGTCGTTTCAAGGAAATTCTTGGAAACTACGATCCAAAAGCCGGAAAAATCGAGTTCAAAACTGACCGTGTAAAGCATTGGCTTAAAATGGGCGCCCAGCCTTCTGGCACAATCCATAACTTTTTCGTTGATCAAAAAATCATCGACGCCAAGAAAATAAACGTTATGCCAAAGAAGACGAAGCAGGCGAAGAAAGAAGTTGCTGCTGCGTAAAATAAGTTGTAGAATTGAGTAAGCAGATTTTCTTAGTCGAAGACTGCGTTCATTAAAAAGTATTTAATCAGCAAAGATAATATGGAACAAGATCAGGTATTTCTAGAGTATGTTGTAAAGGCACTAGTAGATCATCCGAACGATGTAAAGCTTGATAGAAAAGTTGACGAAATGGGAGTACTTCTAACTTTGTCAGTAAACGGCGAAGACATGGGTAAAATCATCGGCCGACAGGGTAATACCGCCAAAGCCATGAGAACCCTTCTTCGAGTAATCGGCATGAAGAACAACTCACGTGTGAATTTAAAAATTGAGGAACCGGAAGGCTATGTAAAACCAGCCGGAATGGGAATGGCTTCAGCAGATGTCAATCAGACTATGGAAGACCTAAAAGGAATCTAGATAATTAATAAGTGTTAACAAGCAAAAAACCGTCCTATAGGGGCGGTTTTTTGCTACTTGACACACACATTGTATTGTGCTAGTATAATATGGAATTCATTGAAACGAAACACGAACCAGTCTAGCTTCGCTAGACACAAAACCATTCTCGACATGAACGAAGTGAGAGATTACTCGCACGCTGGATGTGCAAAGCGATTCCGGTGGTGGGTGCTGGATCACCGGAGCTGGATCATCGGCGGTGTTGTTGTGATCCTTGTGTTGGTGTTCTATAAAGACACCAAGAAAATGATCACGAAATGGCTAGGTAGTATCCATGATTCCACTGCAATGGAACAGCCGAAGGATATGACCGATAGCACCACGGTCACAATCGTGCCACCAGTCATCGATACCGTCGCCTTAAAAAAGCAATGGGAGCGAGAGCGCGCCGTAGCTGATTCGCTTGCTGGACTGATCGTTGTTGATTCGATTTTCTCTTATGCCGAATTCAACAACGATGGCAAGATCTACCAGATCGGTTATTACCTCCTCTCGAACGGGGAGAAGAAGTACATTGACGAACAGCGGCTGGTTCAACCGCCGAACAAGAACTGACCAGTTGCAGACTGGTCTGAAAGCCCCGGGTTCCGGGGCTTTCGCGTTTGCAATTTTTTCTATAATCTATAACCTATTAACTATCACCTAATTTATGACTTTTCATATAATTACTATTTTTCCGAACATGTTTGACTCGTATCTCGGCGAGTCGATTTTAGCGCGGGCTATTAAAGAAAAGAAAATAAAAGTGAAATTTTATAATCCGCGTGATTTCGTTCGAGGCAAGCTTCGCAAAGTCTGGCCAGATGGAAATATTTCCTCAAAAATTGATGATCGACCATACGGCGGAGGCCCGGGAATGGTCATGATTGCTGATCCGATAATTCGCGCCTGGGAAAAAGCTTCGAAGAATTTGAAAAATCCTAAAACAATAATTTTTTCACCATCAGGAAAAAAACTCACAACAGAATACGCCAAAACTTCGGCAAAGAAATTCAAAGATATAATTTTTATTTGTGGACGTTATGAAGGAATTGATGCGCGAGTGAAAAAGATTACCAAAGCCGAAGAAATCTCGATTGGCGATTACGTCCTCACAGGTGGAGAAATTCCGGCCATGATTGCTATCGATACGATGTCGCGCCAGATTCCGGGAGTCTTGGGGAAAATAGAGTCTCTAGAAGAATCACGCGTATCGAGTTCTGAAATGTACACACGCCCAGAAATTTATAAATATAAAAATAAAAATTACAAAGTCCCAAAAGTTTTCTTGAGTGGAAATCATAAAAATTTGGAGGAGTACAAGACGAGATTTAAGAAGTAAATATTAAGAATTAGGAAAAAATTAAATATCCTAAATCTATACACGTACGTAGATTTAGGATAGATGAAATAGGATAACAGGGGAATTATAAAAAGAAGAAGCCCCGTTTCCGGGGCTTCGACTAAGGCAGTGTGCTAGGCGACAGGTGCTGGTACGGCCTCCGTATACTTTTCTCGGAAGTGTGACCATAACCCATCCCAGTGATGTTCCCATGGAGCTTTCGTTTCTTGGGTGCGGATTTTAGGCCACTCGTTCACGGCCTGCTTGAGAGTCGGCTTGTCTAGCCTGGCAAGTAGATCATCAACTGTCTTGTACTCCTCTGGAGCCATTGTCTCGCCTACGACTCCGGTGTCCACACATGCGAGGCAAGCCTCCAAGGCATCAAGGAAGTACTTGATCGTGCCGTCGTCATTGGGCTTGGAAATAACCATTTTCTGTCGTTTCCATAGCTCGCGGATCGCATTTCCATGCCCTTGTTCTACGAATCTGCCAATGTATGCACCATTGAGCCTTTCGTTCTTCGCGATGACCGGACAGAAGTCTCGAATGAATTCCATCCCTTTCAGATCCTCGTAAATCTTGTTGCTGATGAGTGTCCAGTAAGGTTCTTGTTTTCGAAATGCATCGGGGTTCGCTATGTGGTGGGTTTCCAGCAACTCGATTGCGTAAGAGACATCAAGGGGGTTCCTATGAATGAGATCCATAAGAAACCCCCGGATTGCCTTTTTGTACATGTGATTGTACGCAAGTGCTCCTAACAAGAAGACTAAGGAAAACCCAGGAAGCAGGATTAATGCTTCGGGTTGATGAAACCAGAACAAAGCAGCGACGCAGCAAGATGACAAGATCATGCAGACGTACATTTCATTATTAGCGGTTGGCTTTTCCATGACGATGTGCGGGTTTGGTTTGCGTGGCGTTTCTTTATAAAACTACTCATTTCTGCGTTTGGAGTCAAGGATGATAGAATTGACCCATGTTTGGAATTTTTAAGACAATTTTAGATGTTAGAAAAGGAGTAAAAGACCCGACGGGTTTGGGTCAGGAGCTGGCTCTCGATGTTTTTCGTGCACCGGTACTTGTTTTTACAATTGTTGGAATTTTGTTTTTGGCTCTGATGTTTTTTCTCGGTTATACAGAAGTTTTCGGTCATTCCTACGGGTTTTTCAAAGTCGTATTTTGGATCCTCACAATTCCTTTCGTCATCATTGATCTGATACTTTGGTCGGTTTTTAGGGCTTACAAGAGCCTCCTCAGATCGGCTAAAAAGAAAGTTGATGATTCGAAGGTTATCGATGTCACTCCACGATAAAAGCCATCGCAAGCGATGACCGGGCTCGTCACTTTTTTACGGAGAAAAAAGTAACCAAAAACTCCTTCGACCTGACAAAATAGTTGCTAAAACCAAAAGATTTTAAGCCAAAAAGATCCGTAAACTCGGAAAGCTTGGGCTTTCCTCAAACAGTACGGACTTTTAAGGCAAAATCTCTTGGTTTCTTAACGCACTATTGTGTATGGTCGGACGACGGTTGACGTCCTATCATTTTCATGTATACTATAAAAACTAATTGCCCAGATTGAGTTTTGGCCGCCACAAGCAATTGTATTAGTAGGGAGAAGCTAAATACAAAGCTTTTGAAGAAAATTTTATAAAACCAAGAGATCATTAGACAATGAGGTCGTAACCTTGTTGATTTTTGCTTTTTTGGAGTCGAGTTAATTTTAATAATTATTGTCATGGCAAAAACAAAGACGTTGAAGAGAGAAAAAAAATATTTCTCAAAGTATAAAGAGCCGTTGGTCGCGTACCCAAATATGCTCGAAACTCAGCTTAATTCATTTAAGTGGCTCATCACTGATGGATTGAAAGAGGTTTTCAAAGAGTTTTCTCCGCTCGAAGATTACTCGGGCAAGAAATTCGAATTGCGATTCGAATCATTTGAACTTGGTGAACCAAAATTTGATCCTCACTATGCCAAAGAAAACAAACTCTCCTACGAAGCACCTCTAAAGGTTCGCGCCAAACTTCTCAACAAGTTGAATGGCTCAAAGAAAGAGCAGGAAATTTTCATGACAGATTTCCCGCTCATGACTTCGAACGGTACGTTCATCATCAACGGTGTTGAGCGTGTTATCGTGGCCCAGCTCACTCGATCATCAGGAGTTTTCTTCACCGCAGCCGACCTAAAAGGTCGTCGAAAATTTGGAGCCAAAATTATCCCAAACCGCGGTGTTTGGATTGAAATTGAAACTGACAAAGACGACACGATTTTTGCTCGTATCGACAAGAAGCGAAAATTCCCAGTAACAAGTCTTTTGCGCGTGATGGGACTCGACACCGATGACAAGATCCGAAAGTCTTTTGCCGGTAATCCTGCCTCTGAAAAACTCGTTAACATGATGCTTGAAAAGGATCATGCCAAGACTGTCGAAGAGGCTTACGTTGATATCTATAAAAGACTTCGCGACGGTGACATGGCTACGGCTGACAACGCCAAAGAATTTGTTGACGGAATTTTCACAACCGAAAGATATGATTTCTCTAAAGTTGGACGACATCGATTCAGTCAACGATTCGACAAATCTATGGATAAAGCCGAACTTGAACGACAGACTCTTAACGCTGATGACATTGTCACTATCGTAAAACACATCTTTGAATTAAATAACGACAAAAATGCTAAAGCCGACGACATCGATCACTTGGGTCGACGTCGCGTGCGATATGTTGGAGAACTTCTTCAGCAAAAATTCCGTGTTGGTATGACTCAGATCAAGCGAAACATTCAGGACAGAATGTCGACTATCGAATCAGATGGCGCTGCTCCTGTGACTGTCATTAATCAGCGACCGCTACAGGCTCGTGTCAAAGAATTTTTCACTACGAACCAACTTTCACAATTCATGGATCAGGAAAACGTTATTTCCGAACTTGAACACTTGAGAATTCTCTCAGCGTTAGGTCCTGGAGGACTTACTCGCGAACGCGCTGGTCTTGAAGTTCGCGACGTTCACACGTCCCACTACGGTCGCGTTTGTCCGATTCATACGCCAGAAGGTCCAAACATCGGTTTGGTTCTTCACCTTTCAACCTATGCAAAGATAAACGAATTCGGCATCATCGAAACTCCTTATGCCAAAGTAAAAAATGGAAAATTGACTGGCGAGATCGTGTACATGAACGCTCTTGAAGAAGAGAAATATAACATCGCGCACGCGGGTGTTCCTAGAGATGACAACGGAAACATTATTCCAGAAGAAGTTGAGGCGCGTGTCAAAACATCTCCAGGCATTGTCGCGAAAAAAGATATTGATTTTATCGATGTGGCGACAAACCAAGCGTTCTCTCTTGGTACTTCGATGATTCCTTTCCTCGAACACGATGACGCGAACCGCGCACTCATGGGATCAAACATGCAAAAACAAGCTGTGCCTTGTGTTATCCCGATGGCACCGTTGGTTGGTACTGGTATCGAAGAAGTCATCGCGCGTGACTCCGGACGACTTGTGATCGCTGAAGAAGCCGGAGAAATTACGTATGTTGATGCTAAGAAAATCACCGTTACTCCAAATTCTGGCAAACCAAAAACATATGAACTCGTTAATACCGTTCGCACAAACAAATTCTCTCTTATGCGCCAGCGTCCATCGGTAAACTTGGGCGATAAAGTTAAAAAGGGCGATGTTTTGGCTGATGCGCCTTCAACTGATCACGGTCAGGCGGCTATTGGACAAAACGTTCTTGTTGCCTTCATGTCATGGGACGGACGAAACTACGAGGACGCCATTATTTTGTCAGAACGTTTGGTCAAAAATTCAGTTTTCACTTCTATTTATGTTGAAGAATTTACTTGTGTCGTTCGAGACACAAAACTGGGGGCCGAACAAACTACTCCAGACATTCCAAACGTCGGTGAAGCTAAATTGAAAGATCTCGATGAAGAAGGAATTGTTCGTGTTGGTGCTGAAGTTCGTGAAAACGACATTTTGGTTGGAAAAATTACGCCAAAGGGCGAGACTGAACTTACTCCAGAAGAAAGACTCCTTCGATCAATCTTTGCTGAAAAAGCGCGTGACGTTAAAGATACATCAATGCGAGTTTCTCCTGGAAACGAAGGTCGTGTTATTGGTGTGAAGGTTTTCTCACGTGACAAAGGTCATCAGCTAGAATCAGGAATCATCAAGAAAATTATTGTTGAGGTTGCTCAGGTTCGAAACATTTCAGTGGGAGACAAACTTGCTGGTCGTCACGGAAACAAAGGTGTTATCTCGACAATTCTTCCAGAAGAAGAAATGCCATACATGGCTGACGGTACTCCGGTCGACGTGATCCTTACACCACTTGGCGTTCCATCACGTATGAACTTGGGACAAATTCTTGAGATGCACTTGGGTCTTGCAGCTCATACTCTAAATTATCAGGCAATCGTGCCACTATTTGGAGGCGCATCAAATGATGAAATAAAACAAGAGCTTGTCAAAGCTGGTTACAACGAATCTGGAACTATGCAACTTTTCGACGGCCGAACAGGTGAATCATTCGAACAGGAAGTTGCTGTTGGTTATATGTACGTCTTGAAACTTCACCACATGGTTGAAGACAAGGTTCACGCTCGCGCCATTGGACCATACTCACTTATTACTCAGCAGCCACTTGGAGGTAAAGCTCAATCTGGAGGTCAGCGATTCGGAGAAATGGAAGTCTGGGCTCTCGAGGGATACGGTGCTGCTCACGCACTTCGTGAAATGCTAACAATTAAGTCTGACGACATTATGGGTCGAAGTCAGGCGTTTGATTCGATTATCAAGGGTCAGAAACTTCGCGAGCCGAACATTCCGGCATCGTTTAAAGTGATGTTGAACTACTTGCGCGGACTCGGACTCGATATTGATTTGAAACAATAATCTTAATTAACTAATAAAAATATTATGAAAAACTTAGATTCAAAAGATTTCAATAAAATATCGATCGAACTCGCCTCACCAGAAAAGATTGAAGAATGGTCTTACGGAGAAATCCAAAAACCAGAAACCATCAACTACCGAACTGGTCGCTCAGAACGTGGCGGACTTTTCGATGAGAAAATTTTCGGTCCAGAAAAAGACTTCGAATGTTACTGCAAAAAATACCGTGGCGTTAAGTATAAAGGTATTGTCTGTGAAAAATGTGGTGTCGAGGTAACCAAAGCCATCGTTCGTCGTGAACGCATGGGTCACATTCGACTTGCAACGCCCGTTGCGCACATCTGGTTTCTACGTGGCGTACCATCTCGCATGAGCGTTTTCCTAAACATCAACGTCTCCGATCTTGAGAAGGTTATTTATTTCGCTGGATACATCATCCATAAAGTAAACGATGATGAGAAAAACCGAATCATCAAAGATCTTGAAAATGAATACAAGAACAAAATTAAAAGTTCTCAGGACGACGAGACAAAAGAAAAACTTAAAGAATTGTTCTCGAACACTAAGCGCGAACTTGGTGAGATCGTCGTTGGAAAAGTTCTAAACGAAATCGAATACCATCACTACTCAATGCGTTACAGTTCAGCTTTTGAAGCTTCTATCGGAGCTGAGGCTATTTACAAAGTCTTCCAAAATACCGATCTAGAAAAACTTCGTGCCGCAACTGAGGCCATGATCGAAAAGGCTTCAACTTTGGACAAGGTTAAACTCAAAAAACGACTCGGTCTAATTCGCTCAATGATCAACTCTGGCGTCAGACCTGAATGGATGTTCCTAAAGAACTTGCCGGTTATCCCACCAGGACTTCGTCCGATGGTTGCTCTTGAAGGTGGCCGACACGCGACATCTGACATCAACGATTTGTATAGACGTGTCATCAACCGAAACAATCGTTTGAAAAAACTTCTTGAAATCAATGCTCCAGACGTAATCTTGCGTAACGAAAAAAGAATTCTACAGGAAGCCGTTGATGCCTTGATCGATAACTCGATTGCTAAATCAGAAGCGGCGACAAATCAGTCTCAGAAGCGAGCGCTAAAATCTTTGTCTGACAACTTGAAATCAAAACAAGGGTTGTTCCGCCAGAACTTGCTCGGAAAACGTGTCGACTACTCTGGACGATCTGTTATCGTTGTCGGTCCACAGCTCAAACTCAATCAATGTGGTCTGCCGAAAAAAATGGCTCTTGAGCTCTTCAAGCCATTCGTCATTTCAAAGATTCTCGAAAGAGAATACGCATTTAACATTCGTGGTGCAAATAAACTCATCGAAGATGGAGTAGCTGAAGTTTGGGCAATTCTTGAAGAAGTAATTCAAGGTAAATATGTACTTCTAAACCGTGCTCCAACTTTGCACCGACTCGGTATTCAGGCGTTCAATCCGATTCTTATCGAAGGTAAGGCTATCCAAGTTCATCCACTCGTTTGTGCGGCGTTCAACGCTGACTTCGACGGAGACCAGATGGCCGTTTACTTGCCACTTTCTGAAGCGGCTCAAGCCGAAGCGCGCGATCTTATGGCTTCAAATAAAAACTTGCTTCGACCTCAAGATGGTAACCCGATCGTTAATCCAGCTCAGGACATAGTTCTCGGATGTTTCTGGATGACTCGAATGATTGATGGTGAAAAGGGCGAAGGTAAATATTTCGCTTCACCAAATGAAGCCATGACTGCATATGATTATGGTAAGGTTTCTTTCCGCGCCAAGATCAAAGTTTTGCCAACTGACACTCCTCGATATGACAAGTTTGGTGGCAAGCTATTCGAAACAACCATTGGACGATTGATGTTTAACTCTAGTCTTCCAAAAGATTTCCCATTCATAAATGAGGAAATGTCAAAGAAGAGACTTTCTCGACTTGTGGATGAAGTCATCACCAAGTACGGTGTTGATGAAACTCCGAAAGTTCTCGACATGATCAAGTCTTTCGGTTACAAATATATCACCAAGTCAGGCATTAGTTGGGGAATCGATAATGTTGTTGTGCCAAAAGATAAACCACGAATCGTAGCAGAAGCTCGCGCTAAAGAATCCGAAATCATTTCTCAGTGGAACGAAGGACTTTTGTCTGAAGATGAAAAATATCAAAAGACTCTTTCTGTTTGGGAAGCCGCCAAGTCTGAAATTCAGAAGGCTATCCCACAAACATTGAAACAGAATGGTTCAACTAAAGACATGCTTGATTCTGGAGCTCGAGGTACTCTTGCCCAGGTTGTGCAAATGGTTGGTATGAAAGGTCTCATTGTTAACACTTCTGGAAAGACTCTCGACTTCCCAATCATTCCTTCTTACAAAGAAGGCTTATCTCCACTTGAATACTTCATTACGACTCACGGTTCTCGAAAAGGTCTAGCCGACACAGCCCTTAAAACTGCTCAGGCTGGATACCTTACACGACGTTTGGTTGACGTTTCTCAGGACGTCGTTGTGCGTGAAGAAGATTGTGGATCAAAAGATTCAAAAGTTGCGACAGCGGAAAATATTTCAGGTCTAGAAATTTCTTTGGCTAAAAATATTTTCGGACGAACTTTGTTCGAAGATGTCAAAGATGCTAGTGGCGAATTACTCTACAAGAAAGGCACGATTATCGATAAAGATATTGCAGCTCGTATTGAAGAAGCTGGAATCAAAGAAGTTCGAGTTCGAACAATCCTTACATGTAAATCTCTTCACGGAGTTTGTCAGCAATGTTACGGACTTGATCTTGGAAGATCAAAACTCGTCAAACTTGGCGAAGCTGTCGGAATTATTGCTGCTCAAGCGATCGGTGAACCAGGTACACAGTTGACTCTCCGAACCTTCCACCAGGGAGGCGTGGCCGGAGCATCCGACATTACCCAAGGTCTTCCTCGCGTCGAAGAAATCTTCGAACGTCGCAATCCAAAAAATCCTGCAATCGTTTCAGAAACTGACGGCGAAGTATTTGATATTCGCGACGAAGGCAAAGATAAGATCATCAAAGTTCTGTCTGATTCAAAAGGTGACAAGCCTGCCCGGCCAGGGAAAGATAACGAAATGGAATATGTTATCCCATTCCGCCGAACTGCTGTCGTTAAAAAAGGCGACAAAGTAAAGAAAGGTCAACTTCTAACTGATGGTTCTGCGAAGATTAATGAAATCTTTGCTTACGGTGGAAAAGAATTGGCCGAAAACTACATCATTGACGAGATCAACAAAGTTTACGAACTTCAGGGTGCTCCAATCGGACGCAAACACTTGGAAATCATCGTTCGTCAAATGTTCTCTCGAAAGAAAGTTCTTGATCCGGGTGACACGATGTTTTCTCCAGGCGAAGTCGTTGAACACGTTGAATTCGAAAAAGAAAACGAGATTATCAAGAACGAAGGTGGTAAACCGGCAACTGGCGAGTTCATTGTTCGTGGTATTACCGACGTGTCTTTGACCACAAAATCATGGCTATCTGCTGCGTCATTCCAAAACACTAACCGCGTTCTTATCAACAACGCTATTAAAGGTGGCGTTGATAACTTGCGAGGTCTAAAAGAAAACGTCATCATTGGTCGTCTAATTCCAGCTGGAACAGGTTTGCGCGGCGAATACAAACATCTAGACAAGGACGAATTTGGTGAAGAAGCTGTTTTTTAGATAAAACTAGAAAACAGATTAAAAATCTAATAATATAAGGAAATGATCCCGATAGTGATCGCGGTCGCTTTCGGGAAACGGACCGACATTGATTAATTTTAAAGACCGCGACCTATCACTATCGGGATGACCCCTGTTGAACAAATCAAAGATCGGTTGAACATTGTCGACGTTGTGTCGATGTATGTGACTCTTTCACCTGCGGGTAAAAATCTGAAGGGTAAATCGCCATTTACAAACGAACGAACTCCGTCGTTTTTTGTGGCACCTGACAAAGGCTTGTATCACTGTTTTTCGACAGGCAAGGGCGGAGATATTTTTACCTTTGTTCAAGAAATGGAGGGCTTGGATTTCCGGGGCGCGCTCAAAGTCTTGGCTGAGCGCGCCGGAGTCAAGCTTGGACCCGTAGATGTCAAAGTAAGTGAACTTCGTGATCGGTTGTATGATTTGACAGAAAAAGCCACACAGGTATTTGAAGAAGCTCTGGCGAATAACGAAGAAGCGAAACAATATCTACGTGATAGAGGTGTCGAAGATCACGTAATTCGTGACTTTCGTATTGGATATGTACCAGGAACTTGGCGACATTTGTACGATGCTCTCAAGAAAGATTTTTCTGACGAGGATATTGTGATCGGAGGGCTTGGTAAGAAAAGCGAGAAAGGGATTTATGATACTTTTCGTGATCGAATCATGTTTCCGATTATGGATTCTGCTGGAAGACCGATCGCTTTTTCTGGAAGGATTCTTCACGATGATGGCAAGTCGGGCAAATATGTAAACTCACCTGATACGCCGCTCTTTAACAAATCTGACGTGCTTTTTGGTCTTGATAAAGCCAAGAATTTCATTCGCAAATATAATTTCACAACTTTGGTCGAAGGACAATTTGACGTTGTAATGATGCATCAGGCCGGATTTCGAAATACTGTTGGAGTCTCCGGAACAGCTTTGTCTGATCAACTTGTTGGCGCAAACGGAGTAAACAATTTGGGGCTCGTCAAAAGACTTTCAAATAATTTGATTCTGGCTTTTGATGCTGACTCGGCTGGAATCAAAGCGGCTAAGCGTTCAGCGCATATCGCTCTTACACTTGGTATGGATGTAAAAGTCGTTGCAATTCCTGGCGCTAAAGATCCGGCCGAATTTATAAAATCTTCTGGTAAAGATGCTTGGAGTGCTCTCTTGCGTGAAGCCAAACACATTATTGAATTCGAAACAGATAAAATAAAAGAAACCGCCAAAGACGATAGAGATTTGGGAAATAAAATACGCGCAGAGGTTCTACCGGAAATTGCTATCCTCGGTAGTCAAATCGAAAAATCATATTTTATCAAAAAAGTTTCTGAAATGACCGGACTCCCCGAAGGGGCGATGTGGCAAGATCTAGAGAAAATAAATATTCCAAACCAAGAAAATTTAGATATCAAAGAAAAGACAAAACAAGAAATTGGTCGCACAGAAAATATTGAGCGGAAAATTATGGGGATCTATTTTACCAAGCCCGATGAAAAAAATATTGAAGTTGAACTTTCAAAAATTATAGGTGAACAGAGACTCAAAGATCTTGTTGTCAAATATGAATCAGTAAAACAAGAATTAATATTCGAACAAGAAATGGCGGCTGATGAAGCAGGGGAGATTACTCTCCTGGAGATGCTCAAAAATCTCGAAGAAGATTATTTATCCAGAAAAATTGATGAAGTAAAGATTAAACTAAAAAATGCCGAGAAAGAAAGTAATGATGGTGAAGCAGAAAAACTATCAGTCGAGTATCAACATTTGGTAAAAAGATTGGCCGAGATTAAAAATAGTCGTCATATTAACAAATTTTAAAAATAACGTATACTAAACGCCATGCCTAAATCTAAAAAGAAAGTTGTAAAAAAGGTCTCTAAAAAAGCCAAGAAACCAATCAAAAAACCAATCAAGCCTGTCCGGCCAGGGAAAGTAAAAAAGGCCAAGAAACCTTTAAAGCCTGCCCGTCTGACCGGCCAGGGGCCAGGGAAAAAGGTCGTCAAGAAACCTATCAAGCCTGTCCGGCCAGGGAAAGCCATTAAAAAGGCCAAACCTGCTCCAAAGCCAAAAGTAAAAGCCGAGTCCAAGAATCCAAAAGTCATGGCCATAAAGGCCAAAATTGATGATTTGGTGACCAAAGGCAAGAAAAGAGGCTTCATCACCTATGACGAGATTTTGAAGAATTTCCCAAATATTGAAACCGACGTCATTATGCTCGATGATCTGTACGCGCAATTCATGGAGGCTTCGATCGATGTGATTGAGGGTGGAAATTTGCTCGACATGGATGTCAACGACAAGAAGTCTATCGAAAAGTATTCGAAAGATAAAAAATCTCGCGACTCGATTCAGATGTATCTCAAAGAAATCGGACAGTATCCACTCATCAAAGCTTTTCAGGAAAAAGATTTGGCCAAAAGAATTGAACTTGGTGATGTCGAAGCCAAAAACTTACTTGCTCGCGCGAACTTGCGTCTCGTTGTTTCGATTGCAAAGAAATACGCTGGTCGTTCATCAGACCTGACACTTCTCGATCTTATCCAAGAAGGAAACCTCGGCCTATTTAAAGCCGTCGAAAAATTCGATTGGAAAAAAGGCTACAAATTCTCGACCTATGCGACTTGGTGGATTCGTCAATCAATCACACGTGCGCTTGCTGACCAATCTCGCACCATTCGTATTCCAGTTCACATGGTGGAAACAATTTCCAAATATAAACAAGTTTACCGAAGACTTTTTCAAGACTTGGGACGCGAACCTCTGGCTGAAGAAATTGCAACAGAAATGGGCGTCGAAGTAGAAAAAATTCACGTTATTGAAAAGATCAGTCAGACCACGGCGTCACTTGAAAAACCAATTGGTGATGACGAAGACAAATCGACCCTCGGTGAATTTATTGCTGATGACAAAATCATGCGACCGGATCAAGAATCTGCTCAGCGAATTCTTTCTGACCAAATCAGAGAAGTTCTAAACGAGCTCACTCCAAAAGAAAAGAAAATTCTTGAGATGCGCTATGGACTCGAAGATGGTATTCAGCATACACTCGAAGAAGTCGGTCACGAATTCGGTGTTACTCGCGAACGTATTCGACAAATCGAAGCCAAAGTCCATGAAAAACTTCGTTCAAACGAAAAGATCATTCGACTCCGGAATCACTTCGATTAAAAATCACTGTTATTAACTCCTTGCTGAA
>CAZSFS010000003.1:0-16550 GCA_964606255.1 uncultured Candidatus Saccharibacteria bacterium
AGCCAATCGCTTTTGGAATTTTCTCCCCAACGATGAACTATAAAAACTTTTTTCACCCCCCAATTCTGCTCCTTTTTCCAAACTTTTACAACCCAAAGCAAAAGCCCCGCACGCGCAGGGCTTTTCGCTTTTCCTGAATTGTAGGACTCAGGGTGCAGTGCGTTCGAGGACAACCGGCTTGATCCCGTATCGCACGACGAGCCTCTGGAAATCCTTCGAAGTATCAAGCGTCAGATTGTCGCCCGTGATCTTCAAGCCGCCAGCTGACCACCCATCGACGATATACTGCGCGCTCTTGTTGATCCGGTTTCGATGGTATCCTCCGGATTTGGACTGTATACAAAAGTGATAGATGCCGTCGCCGTCTTCACTGTTGTAGCAAACCAAAATCCTGATGATCTCAGGATGGAAATTGAGAATCGCTCGCAAACGGTTCTCGACGAGCTTATCAGTGAGCTCCCTGTGGAGCAACTCGAGACCCGCACGCACTTCTTCAAGCGTGTACTTGATGACGAGCGCACAAAGGTTCTTGCTGATCGCGATCTGACGCTTGGTTGGCTTGGTTGGCTTGTTTTGTGAGATGTACATCGGTTCGGGGTTTTCTAGACGCAATTTACTCCATTTACAAATTTTTTACAAGAAACGAGAACGTCCGGGCTCGTGGCCCGGACGTTGTCCTTATGGTGGTGTACTGGTCAAGACAGTTCCTTGCCCATGTTCAATGGATGCGAAGGGTCGTCAGAATCAAGCTCTCGTAATTCATATCTCCCGGCGACTTTTTCTGGATTGCCATCGGGATGGAACGCGAACACGATCTTGACCTTGTACTGGCTGTGCTGCCATATCGTTGTGCCGTAGAGAGTGAGGTCATCGGAACCATATTGACCTTCGAATTTCTCGATACGAACCAGGAGTTGAGTACCAAACATAATATTCAGGAACTCGAGCCGGGTTTCAATGATGTCCCCAGCCCACATATCATAAAGTCGAGCAGCGGGAATCTGGACGATACTGCCAGTGAGGATATTGGTGGCGGTTTCCATGTTCGGAAGGTGTTGGTTCAACGTTTCGTTTCCAAAAGAAATATACTCTTTATTCAAATCTTGCACAAGAAACGAAAATCATTGACTAATTATTCGAATTGTATTATTTTCTTTTCAAACCCCAAGTCCATGAGCACCCCCAAAGACATAAAGGTCACCATCAAGACCAAGATCACGGAAGTCAATACCGATCCACCCATCAAAGTCGTTACGATCACTACTCAGACCCCCGAAGGACTCTGGCCCGTAACATTCGGATCGGTCGAAAAAGCTGAGGGCTTCTTGCTCGGTCTCCAGGTCATGTCCTCAACGCTTGGTCGACGGGACATCGACATCCTGCCCTTGCCTCGCGAAATGAGCCAAGAGTTCTGAAGTACATCAAAGCACCCCGGTCAGTGTGACCTCAACTGGACCCATCCTCTCCTCTGGGTCTCCGCGGCCACGTAGGTTGAGCCATCACCCTGCCCAAAAGGGCCCTCGTCGATTCGTCGGCGAGGGCTCTGCTTTTTTATATAAAACCCTTGTAAAAACCCCGTTTTGGTATAACATCTTAATTAATGACTTCAACGAAACGTATTCTGCTTGTTTTGGGCGACATTATCGCTCTCGGACTTGCCTTTGCTGGCATGCTTGTTATCCGTTTCGGCTGGAATCCGGAGCCTGGCATTATCGCCCTTCACAAAACATCTATTATTACTCTGTCTATAATTTGGCTCATCGTTTTATATGTATACAACCTATACGACGCCCAATTCATAAAGGCGACGCTTCGAAGTTTCCGCAATATTTTCCTCGCCATCATTACCTGTCTTGGTATCGGCTTCATTCTCTTTTATCTCGTACCATTCCCTGTCGCACCAAAAACCAACCTCGTCATCTCTGTCGGACTCTTCGCCTTTTTCCTGACACTCTGGAGGATGGGTTACTCGTCTATCATTGCTCACAATTTCAAAAAAGTTGTCGTGATGGTTGGCACTACAGAAGAAATGAAGCGTTTGGCTACCGAACTGGAACGACAAAAACATCTGGGTTATGTAATCTTTGGAACATTTGATTCTATAACCGAAGCTTTCGCAGCATGTCCGCAGGCCGAGATGATCATCTACGACAAGGCGCTGCAAGGAACTGATTTACAAACAGTCGTTGAAGCCAACGTCGACGTCGTAAACGTCCGCGATGCATACCAAGAAATTTTTCACCTGATTCCCGTAACCCTCATCGACGACGCATTCGCTGTACGCATGATTGAGAAAAATGACAATCCGCTTTATAAACTTACAAGTAGATTAGTTTCAATAATCTTCGCTTTGGTAATTCTCATCGTGACACTTCCAATCACGCTCGTATTCGTCCTCCTGATTTATCTCTACGACCGCGGACCAATATTTTTCAACCACGCTCGGGTTGGTTATCGCGGAAAAGTTTTCCAGATCTTCAAACTTCGTTCAATGATTATAAACGCAGAGAGCGCTGGAGCTGTCTGGGCTGAGAATAAAGATCCTCGCATCACGCCAATCGGTCGCATCATCAGAAAAACCCACATCGACGAAATTCCGCAGATGCTCAATGTCCTGCGTGGCGACATCACGCTCGTTGGTCCTCGACCCGAACGACCAGAATTTGTCGACAAACTTACAAAAGAGATTCCCTACTACTATTTGCGTCATTCGATTCGTCCGGGATTCACTGGTTGGGCCCAGATCAAGTTCCGTTATGCGCGCTCCGTCATGGATTCGCAAGAGAAATTCGAGTATGATTTGTACTATATAAAGAACAGAAACTTTGTTCTCGATATCGGCATCATCGCCAAGACGATCCAAATCATTTTCACTCACTAGCATGGACAAAATCAAAGCCTTTCTTTTTAAGAATACTTCCACCCGTCAAACACTCGCCAAAAATTCTTTTTGGCTCCTTATCGGCGATGTCTTCGGAAGGCTTTTGAAACTCGCGATCGTCGTTGTAGCTACTCGCGAACTCGGCGTCGAAGGCTGGGGAATTTTTTCATACGGTCTAGCTTTCGTCGGACTCTTCTTCCTCTTGGGTGACTTTGGCATCAACACTTTCATCACCAAAGAAATGTCCAAAGATACGGAGAACAAACATAAATACTTGGCCACTGCCATCATCATACGCCTATCTTTCCTCCTCGTATTTTTCTTGGCAGCAATTTTGGCCGGGCCACATTTGGGCAAGATCGAGCTTGGATTCAGCATGATTTTAGTTCTAGCAACTTTTTCCATTTTTGAATCAATCCGCGAATTCGCCATGTCGATTAATCGTTCGCAACAAAGGATGGAGGTCGAAGGGTTCTCGAAAATACTAATTAATCTCTCAATCACAGTAATTGGTATCATATTGCTTTCACAAAGTGCCGAACCATTTTCTATTGCTATGGCCTACATGATAGGAAGCATCCTTGCGACAATTTACATCCTCTGGGCCATTCGCGGAGAATTAAAAAATATCAAATGGAAATTCTCAAGAGAAAATTTCAAAATCATCTACAATTTCTCTTGGCCAATCGTCATCATGGGTTTCTTCGGACTACTTTTTAGTCTCGACACCATAATGCTCGGACAGATGAAGTCCGCAACTGAAGTCGGTCTTTACACCACAGGACAAAGAATCATATCTTTATCTTCTATGATCCCCGGACTATTGGCCGCTTCTCTTTTGCCAATATTTTCAAAATACGAACAGGATTCGAAACGTGCTGGTGCTATTTTTGAAAAAATAATGACGGCACTTTTGGCATTTGGAATCCCGATTGTCGTTGGTGGCATATTTTTCAGTCGAGATATCATCGCTTTGATGTTCGGTCCGGAATTCCTAGCCGGCACGCTGGTTCTGCAAATTTTAATGATTTCGATTTTAGCTTCTTTTCCAAACATCATTCTCACTAATTTGATTTTTTCAAAAAATCTACAAAAGACTTTCATCTTTGTTACAACTTTCGGCGTATTGCTCGATATTGGACTTAACTTCTGGCTCATCCCAATTTATGGCGCAGTTGGCGCAGCGGCTTCGACAGTGCTTGCTGAACTTATAATCGTGGGCGCGAATTGGCGCAAGATGAAAAAATTTGTACCATTTAGTGTCATACCAAAACTTGGTAAAGTAGTCCTTGCAACCGTCATCATGACTCTTGGTATTTTATTACTAAACGCGATCGGAATTCATTTTGTTATTGTTATAATACTGGCGATAATAATTTATGTGCTCGCCCTTCATCTATTGAAGGAACCGATTTTCAAGGAGATTCTTTCATTACGCAAAGCTGAATAATTCTGTATGTGTAATAATATTTTTAACTTATATGAAAATAATAACTATATTTGATCGAAACGAAGACTTTATCGAGATGCAATACAAAAGCATCGTCAAACACGTCAAGGGTAACTACGAATACATCGTTTTTAATAATGCCAAAACCCAAAAGCAGGCTGAAAAAATAAAAGCCTGCTGCGACGCACTCAAAATTAAGTCAGTTAGAATCAAAGTACTTTTTTCTTGGTTGAAAACCCCGTCTCAAATAGCCGGAATCGCCTTAAACAAAGCGCATCGACACATTGCCGATATTGAAGGACCTTTTTTCAAACTCGACAGTGACATGTTCTTTGTTGCTGATGTAAATTTAGAACAACTTTTTGAAATCAATGATTTAGTTTACGTACCAACTTACGTGCCGATAAAAACAGTCTGGAGCGGATTATTTGGAGTTAATTTAAAAAAGGTAAAATTTGATTTCGATTATCGACCTGGACTTGTGCCAAACACTGATACTTTTGGCAAGAGTTACTATTTGATCAAAGACAATAAATACAGTGAAAAACTTCTCGGCATGTACAATCTAATAGATGTTAAAGATGGGATCATCGAAACAAACCTGAATGGTTGCTGTTTGATGAAATTTGATAAAAACGGGATCATTTTCAAGGAGAATGATAATTTTAAAAACGTAAATACTCTTGATTTAAAAAATAAATACGAAAATATTATCGAGATCATGGAAAAATACAATTTTCCAAAACCATACAATCTCGATTTCATGACTCTTGATGATCAAAATTTTGTTCTACATTTCAAATCGAGTAATTGGTGTCCGTGGTATACCGAGGAATACGTCAATTCAAAGAAAGAAGCAATAAAAAGATTGTTAAAAGATAGTCCGTCTAGCAACTAAAAGACCGAAATCTTCGACGTATCTAGTTCTTGCAAAAACACCCTGAAATGAGATAATGACCATCATCAACGGCCATGAATAAGCTTGTCTGGGCAAAAAACCATATCGTTAGAATATTACATCTTTTTATCCGAGCCTGGATACCTTTTTATTTCCGCAAGACTTTTGGCCTAAAACCAAAGATTCAAACTGAGTTTAAAATGAAACTTGGTGTTGCTTACAACCTCTTCGATGGCGAAGAGCTCCTGGAATATTCAATTAAAAGCATCAGAAAAAATGTCGATTTCATCTGCGTCGTCTGGCAGAAAATTTCGAATCATGGCGAAGCCTGCAATCCTGAAGTTCCAGCGCTTCTCGATCGACTTGTTGCCGAAGGATTGGTTGATAAACTTTATCTTTACGAACCAAACATCAAAAATACTGGCGGCCAAAATGCCTCAATGAACGAAACAGAGAAAAGAAATATCGGTCTGGAGCTTTGTCGTGAAGCTCTTTGTTCTCATCATCTGACCATCGACACCGATGAATTTTATTCCGACGAGGAAATGAGATTTATGAAAACCGTCATGGAGATTGGCGATTACGGTACAGGTTATTGTCAGCACCGACAGTATTACAAAGATTCAATCTATCAGGTCAAATATCCAGAACGCCAATATGTTGCCACGATTGAGAAAATTTCACCCGAGACAAAATATGTATACGCCATCCCTTGCGTCGTAGGTATCGATCCAACTCGAAAAACAAACAATGTAAAAGAATTAGGGATGAGTTATAGGATTTTCGCCCGCCAGGAATGTCAAATGCATCATCTGTCATTCGTGCGTAGAGATATAAAGAAAAAACTTTGGAATCACTCATCAAAGAGATTTTTTACCGAGGAATCAGTAGACCGAATCGTTGATTATTATAAAAACTGGAAATACCCTGCCAAAGCCATGTGGGCCGGCGAGGCTCTGCGTGAAATAATTGAGGTTCCGCGTCAGTTTGAGATTTATAAAGTTGATTAATATGAAAATTTTAAGCGTCTGTATTCCAACATATGAGATGGAGGGACTAGGAGCAAAATTTCTCCGAGAGTCTTTTGAGATTCTAGTCAAACAGACTTTCAAAGATTTCGATATCGTCATATCTGACCATAGCACTGGGGATGATATAAAAAACCTATGCGAAGAATATGGGAGTCAACTTGAAATACACTATTTCAAAAATTCTGAAAATCGTGGCAAATCTTCGGCCAATCTAAACAATGCGATCAAACACGCCACCGGCAAACTCATTAAAATACTTTTTCAGGACGATTTCCTGTTCGACGATAAATCTCTAGCGAAAACTGTCGCTAATTTTGACTTAGAAAAAGATTTCTGGCTTGCGAGCGCTTGTGAACATTCTAAAGATGGTAAAACTTTTATCAGACCTTTTTACCCAAAGTACAATCGTAAAATTCATCTAGGTAAAAACACCATAAGTTCTCCATCCGTAATCACGATTAAAAACGATTCCCCTCTTCTTTTTGATGAAAATCTAATCTGGCTCATGGATTGTGATTATTATCGAAGATGTTACGAATCTTTCGGCGAACCAAAAATTTTAAATGAAATAACGGTGGTAAACCGTATGGGAGACCATCAAGTAACACAAACTCTGGCCACAGGCAAACTTCGCGAGAAAGAACACCGATATATAGTAGTAAAATATCACGAGAGTGTCTTAGAAAATATTAGGTACGATGTTAAACAATTTTTTAAAAAAATCTTTAAATAAATTCAAATGCTAAATCTAAAAAATGTAACTCTGTGCGCGGTCGCCAGTACACAAATCGAAGAAACAATTGAAGCACTTCGAAAGAGCATGTGCGGTATCTCGTACGCCAGAGTCATTTTTCTAACGCACGCAGATTTATCTCTAGAAAAATATAATATTGAAGTTATCAAAATAAACAAACTCGATTACAAAAAATATAGCAACTTCATATTGTACGAATTAAAAAATTACATTAATTCTGAATTTGTTTTGATAGTTCAACACGATGGTTACGTACTTAGACCATCCAAATGGAATGATTGTTTTTTGAAATATGACTATATCGGAGCTCCTTGGAAAAAGAACCTACATTTTCTGGCCGATGGTACAAATGTTCGGGTTGGTAATGGTGGTTTTTCTTTGCGTAGTAAAAAAATTCTCAACGCTCCATCAGATCTCAATCTGCCGTTTACAGACAATGGCACTGGTTTATTCCACGAAGATGGAGTTCTTTGTGTTTATCATAGAAAGATCTTGGAGGAAAACGGTATCAAGTATGCTCCGGTTGAAATCGCTTCAATGTTTAGCAAAGAACGCTGGTGTCCTGATTCCAAATTTTTCACTTTTGGTTTTCACAGTAACCGCAGAAATATATTTAAGTATTTGTGGAAGAAATTAGAGAAACTTATAAAAAAAATATGATAGTAACCAAAATTCACAAAGGACAAGGGCTGGGCAATCAAATGTGGTGCTATGCTGTTACGCGTTCAATCGCCCTAGATCGTGGTCTTGATTTTGGTATTCTACATAAAGAAAATTTCAAAGGTCAAAATTTTATGAATGTCGACTTTGGCCAAATTCCCAAAGGAAAATTGGGTTTTTATCAAGAAAGATCAATCATTGATGAGAACGGCAATGATGTAACTACACACGACGAGAATCTCTTGAAAGTACCGGATAATACCGAAATAAGCGGTGTAATGCAAAACGAGCAATATATCGTAAAACACAAAGAAGAAATCAAAAACTGGTTCAGGTTAAAAAATGAATACGATTGTAAAGATTTTTCTAGTGAGAAAATTTGTATTATTAATTTTCGCGGTGGTGAGTATTCCAGATACCCAGAAACATTTTTAGCCGAAAAATATTGGGAAAATGCTATAAAAAATATGCGAAAAATAAATCCTGATTTTCGCTTCGTCGTCATAACTGATGACACACGAGAAGCGAGAAGATTTTTCCCAGATTTGGAAATCCACCATTTCAACATCGGCAAAGATTATTCGATTATAAAAAACGCTCATTATCTAATTATGTCCAATTCTAGCTTCTCTTGGTTTCCCGCCTGGACATCAGAGACTTTGAAATATTGTATTGCTCCCAAATATTGGGCAAGACACAATGTTTCGGATGGTTATTGGAGTACTGGATACTCCATCACTTCGGATTGGTTTTACCAAGATCGAAATGGTATACTCCACGACAGCCTTTCCTGTAAGACCGAGTTAGAAAAATATAATTCTAAACAATATTTAGATAAAACACCCCGATACTACCCTGTCGGAAATTTTTGGAACAATTTCTCAAGAAGATTAAAAAAAATTATACCAAAAAACATCCGAATGTTTATACGAAAGTTTTTATATGAAAATAAAAAATAATTTTTTTGTTATCTCCAACTACAATAACGATCTAGGATGGCTCTCTAGCTATCCAAATGATTATGTGATTTATGACAGGAGTGATTCCGCTGAAATTTCAGAAAAAATAACTCGGAGTAAAATAATAAAAAGCCCAAACGTTGGTTTTAACCTTTATGATTATTTGACTTTTATAATTAATCATTACGACAACCTTCCTGATTGTATGATTTTTATCAAGGGTAACGTTATTCCGAGACACGTATCACAAGAATATTTTAATAAAATTATAAACAACACTTCTTTCACGCCGATTATCGATCGCAAAATGCACGGTAAAACTTTTTGGCCTATTTCATTTTTTGACAAAGACGGACTTTTTAACGAAATAAACAATAGTTGGTATACCAAATATTTCTCAAAAAAATACTTTAGCAACTATAACGATTTTTTGAGATTATTCTACAAAAATCCAGGGGTTCATTTTTATACAAAATTCGCTCCAGGTGCAAATTATATTGTCCCAAAAGAAACAATATTGAAGCTACCTAAAATTGTTTATGAAAATTTACGACTATTTGTTTCTCACGCCACTCTTCCAAGTGAAGCACATATATTGGAACGCGCGCTTTATACTATCTGGACAAGCAAGAAACAATTAAATCCCAAAATACTTAAGCCAATAAATGATTCTTCTTTTAAGATTTCTGATAAAAAACTTGTTCGAAAAATATTTTATAAGATAAAAATAAACTTTCTCGTCCTAAAAAACAGATTATTATCAAAAAATGCCAAAAACCTAGACAATAAACAAGTATCAGATATAAAAGAATACCAAAAAAACATAAAGATTTACGATATTTTTACTTACAACGGAGAAGCGGATATCCTAGAAATCCGGTTAAATATTTTAAATGATTCTGTGGACCAATTTATAATCGTCGAAGCGCCCACAACTTTTTCTGGCAAAGATAAACCTCTTTATTTTCAAGAACAAAAAGAACGTTTTTCTAAATTTTCCGACAAGATCCAATATTTTGTAACGGACAATTACCCGAGTGACTTAAAAATCCTAGAGTTATCTTACAAAAGCCCGAACATTCCTAGGGGTGGACCGGAACACTGGCGACGAGAATTTTACCAAAAAGAATCAATCAAAAAAGCGCTCGCAAGTCTAAAAGATGATGATTTTTGTTTTATAAGTGACGTAGACGAAATTTGGAATCCAAACACGATTATTGACTATCGAAAAGATGACATTTTTAAACTAAGACAATTCGTTTACGTTTATTATCTGAACAACAAATCTGATCAGGTTTGGGCTGGAACAACAGCAACAAAATATAAAAATATAAAGGGTACTTCTTTGAATGATATTAGAAGTAAACACATCACCCCGTATACATATATAAAAAATGGCGGATGGCATTTTACCAATATGGGTGGTCTTGAAGAAATCAAGAGAAAACTCAAAGATTCATACACAGAAGAGAGTTATAATACAAAAGACGTTCGAGAAAATTTGGATCAAAGATTTGGTACACAAGATTACATCGGAAGAAATTATAGCTACTCTATAGACGAGTCACTTTTACCTAAATACATAATGGAAAACAAGGAACGATATAAAAATTTACTTAAATAATATGACAAGAATAGAAATAATAAACACCCTTATAAAGAAAAATAATTACCAAAGTTATTTGGAAATCGGAGTAAACACGCCCGCCCAACCAGGTTACAGCCACACTAGTATCGAGATTGCCACCAAGCACGGAGTTGACCCCGCTGTAGATACGACCTTCCGAATGACCTCTGATGAATTCTTTGCACAAAACAAGAATAGTTACGACATAATCTTCGTAGACGGACTACACATCTTTGAACAAGCGCACAGAGATATCGTCAATTCATTAAAATTCCTTAATAAAAACGGTACAATCGTTGTACACGATTGTCATCCGCGAAGAGAAATTACTCAACGACCCGTGCGTGCCTCAAGTGTCTGGCATGGAGATGTTTGGAAGGCTATTCTCAAACTTCGTATGGAAGAACCCAATATAGAGATCTACACAATCAATGCCGACGAAGGCTGCGCCATCATCCAAAAAGGTCACCAAGAACTTTTTAAGCCAAACTTTTCTGGAGATATTTATACATACGACTTTTTCAAGAAAAACAAAAAAGGAATTCTAAATCTCATAAGCGTTAAAGAATTCAAGAAAAAACTAGGAATTCCTCTAGCTTGGTATGAAAAAATTTTCGGCTAAATTTTTTTGTGGATTTTTAGGAGCGCCCCCTTTAGACTCCGAGGTACAAGATTAAAAATCGGCAATAAAATTATTTTCGCCCAGCTCAAAAGCACCGCAAATAAATAATTTGGATAGAAAGCCTTGTTTTCATTGGCGAGACGCACATTTTGTCGCAATCTAAGAATTTTATTTTGAGAATTTACTCCTTTTGTATGGAAAAGATATTTAACAGAATACTCTGGTAAATTAGCAAATTTGCCAACCCGACCGAGACGCAACCAAAGATCATGATCTTCAAGAATCTTTTCATGTAAATAACCTCCGATTTCTTTTACCGCTTTCGATCTAAATAAAACGCTCGTATGAATAAAACAATTCATTCGTAATATTTTTCTTCTTATTTGTGAATCAGTTTTTGGCATGAGATACCTAGTTATCTCCTGACCATTTTCATCTACAACGACTGCGCCAGTGCCAACCAAGGTATATTCCGGATACTTATCTAACAAAGAAACTTGTTTTTTGAGCTTGTCGACATCTATCCACTCATCGTCAGCATCCAACCTAGCGATATATTCTCCTTTTGCCGTGCCCAGTCCCACATTTAAAGTTTTAGCCAAACCCAAATTTTTATCATTTCTTATATAAACAATTCTCTTGTCTTGAGACATAAACGAAAAAACTACTCTTTCTGTATCATCAGTAGAACAATCGTTCAGAATAATAAGCTCGAAGTCAGAAAAAGACTGACGCAGAGCGCTCCGAATCGATTTTTCGATCCACTTAGTACCATTATAGACCGGCAACAATATTGTAACTTTAAGTTGATTCATAATTATATTCTAATCCAATTTTCTGGAATGCGCTGACTCGTATCTATAGACTTATCGCCAAACCAAACCTTGGGCGCTATAACAACTTTTTCAGAATTCTCGGCTAACCAAGCCGTCCACCAAGAGAAACTACTGTTGGCAATAATGAAATGCTTGCAAGATTTCATGAGTTCAAAATGTCCCGAAGCCCTCTCTCCACCATATTCTTTTCCCACAAAAGTTACTGTATAAGAGAAAGAAAGATTTTCTTTACACCAATCTATATCATCAGAAAACACATAAATATGTTCGATGTTTATCTTTTTGGCCAAAATATTTATCGCTTGGTTGTAATACTCTCTGTTTACGACGTCGTGAAATTTGTTACCGACATAATCCCCTCGTCGCACATGAACGCAGACGGAATTTAGACTTTCAATTTCTTTTTTTAATTCTTTTATATTTTCCGGAAGTGGATTTTTCAAAGTAAAATCCTTGCGAATAATCCCGGCAATCGATTCAAAGTATTTGGGATTTTGCCAATAACCGTCCAGATAGGCACCCGATCCGAGATCAAGAACTTTTGGATTAAATTTAAAACCTCTTTCCCTACCTTGTCCTCCAAACAAATTTCTACGGAGCTTATTTAGAACCGCACCAGCTAATCCCTTTCCACAAGACCTGTGCCAAAATGATAAAGATTTTTGAGAAACCATTTCTGCTTCGATAGAAAATAAATCTAAATCATACTCGCGAAAAGTAAAACCTTGTCGTGGAGTTCGATCCAAAAGATCATATATATCTAAACCGAGTGTCGTTTTGTTTTTTAACGCAAGAGCGCGACCGAGAGCATACTGAAACATCTGATTTCCCATGCCACCGTAGAGTCTGACGATAATCATAAATTATATTTTATCGCCAAAAATTTCTTCAAATTTCTTCAAATATTCTTGGGATTTTATGACATTATTATTTATATCATAAGCTTTCTTGTATGCTTCGTAAGCTTTTTTGAAATCATTGACATGAAGATAGACTTGACCGTAAGCCCAATAAACTCTAGGATTTCCTGGCACTAAATTTTCTGCTCGCTCAAGATATTTTAACGCACGATAAACTTTGTCTTTTGTAATTTCATCCGTGACCGTCATTTCAAAATTCAAAAGTTCGGCAGACATCAACCACAATCTACCGTTATTTTTTGCGACTTTTTCAAGAGAATCCACGGTTTCAAGAAAATCATTTATTTCTTTTTGAGTTGCTAGAATTTTTTTCTCATCTTTCATGATTTGTGAAGCATGTTCACGATATGCAGAAACCATGACAGACGCCACATACGCTATATCTCCGCCGTTACCCATTGGTGAAAATTTAATAAGCTTTGCAAATTCCTCTTGTCTACTGGCTCCAGATCCGAGAGTAGAAATTATAGCCTTAGATTTTTTTAATGGTTGATGAACAAAATGTATCCATGAAAATATAAAAACAGCCGCACAGAAAATTCCCGCAAATAAAACTTTATTATCGTCGATTAATTTTTTATTAACAGGTCCAGTTTCGTTAACAACTAAACCAACAAACATGCCGAAGAGTCCGAATAACAAAGTCCAAGTATGCACCATATCAAACAAAATCAATGCTTGAAGAATGTAAGCGACAAACATTCCGAGAAATAGTCCCAGCGTAATTCTATTAAATATTTTCTTTCGATATAGATATATTGGGAGAACAAAAAGTGATATCAGAAAAATTAGATAAAGAATTCCACCAACGAAACCACCAATAACAAATGCCTCTAAAACGGAATTGTGAGGCTTATCTGTCCAAGTTTCCGGCACACCAGGTATTTCCAGAAGCTTTGGACTGAAATATTTAACAAAAGCTACAATATAATTTTCAGATCCCCAACCAAAAACTGGACGTTCTTTTATTCCATCAACGGCTGCTTCCCAAAATATAAATCGACTATTTGTTGCTGTTTCTGCAAAAGCATTATGGATTTTTGAATCTGGTTGTAGTAAAGATATACCAGTCGCAACGCCTCCGACTAAAATTATTCCGAGTAAAGAAAAACCAATGATACGAATCGATTTTTTAAGATGTGTTGCCAAATAAATTCCAATAAAAACAAAACCACCAATTAAAATACCTCCCATGGCTCCACGAGCCATAACAGCTATCGGTGAAGCGAGGACGATCGCAAGACCCAAGATCATCCAAATTTTATTTTTTTGATTGGATTTCTCAAAAAACAATATCGTACCCAAGAAAAAAGAAAAGATAGAATAAGCACCAGAAAATGATGAATTACCGAACAAATCCCCACTGTTTGGCCCTTCGAACAAAAACAGAGCAGGGATATTTATGAGATGTTCATTTATAAAAGTAGCGAGAGCAACAATAACTCCTGAATAAAAAACTGTTCGACAAATTTTATACAAAAATTCTTTCCCGTAAAATCGAAAGAGAGAAGCAACGACGATGCTAAAAATTAGACAATGGTATAAAAATATCAAACCTGTCGCACGCTCAAAAGATCCCCAGAAGGCCAAATTTGGGGTTGGAGCAAATATTGCACTAATGGTGAGAGAAGCCAGAAATAAAACAGGCACGCCAAAAACCATTAGTTGCTTCTTTGTCAACCTATATCTTTCATCTGTGATAGCTAAATACGCCCACAGAAAAAAGACGAGCTCGGCCATACCCATAAAAAAGAAACTTTTAGATCCAATGAATGGGTATAATCGACCAGGAAATACAGCTAAAGGAGTTATAAATAGAGCTAAAAGGGTCAAAAAAGACAAAGCTTTGCCCGCAAAAGTATCGTTTTTCATACCCCAATTCTACACAAAAAAACTTAACGAACAAAGCCCCGGTGAAAGGGCTTTATTCTCTGAAAGAGCTTTAGGGTAGCTGGGCCAACCTAGTGTTCGTTGGGACAGACCCGCCGATGTTGAAAAGGAGCGGATCACGATCGTTGTTTACACCGACATATTTGATCAGACCATCCATGTTCACGTCGGCATTACTGTAAACGTCTGAAACGACACTGGTCGGAATTGATCCACCGATGACTGATAGTATCGGATCTCGATCATTGTCTTGTCCAACATACTTGATGTCGTTATTGAACAAGACATCCCCTTCCCACATGACTCGCGCACCCCCGAGGTGCTTTTGAGCTTCCATGCCGTATGTTGTCGTAGACAATGACGTAAAGTCAACGGTAGAGGAAGTCGGTACGGCACTCGCAGTACACACGCCAAGATGGTTACGGTGACGTAAAGCAACGTAGTAACTTCCGCCAGTTAGATTTGTAATTGGCCTAGATGTTCCATCGAGACCAACAACATCTCCGTCTCGTTGTATCAACGCTGAAACAGAGTCAAGCACGACTTGCGGATTTAGTGGGTCACGCAATTCGATCGCCACCCAATCAACAATTGCATCCGGTCCTTCTACATCGAAAACACCTGGATGAACAACGCCGTTTGGGTTATGAGGATCAACGGTGTAGATCAGGTTTTTAACACGCAAGCTATCCCACATCAAACCCGTAACCTGATCGTACGAACCACCAAGGAAAGCCTTGATGTGAAGTGGATTCACCAATATCCCAGGCTCGCAGTCTTCCAACAAAAGTGGATATCCGCTGAAGTTAGGAATTGGCGAAGAAACGATAGCTAGATCAACCCAGGAGGAGGCGGGCTGGTTTGTTTGGATGAGTCCCGTGTACGGTCCAGAATTGATCACGATCAACGGCGGACTCTCACAAGCCGTACCCGTGAAATTACCAGTTGCCGGATCAACTGAGGCTAGAACCACGCCACGCACCGAACCGTTGAAACTGGGATACCTTGTGTATGGCACGCGCAAAGTCCCGTCCATAAAAGGTTCGCAGGTCGGAAATGAATTCGCTGAACTCAGCGCCTTATTCCAGACAGGATCAAGCGAGGCCGTGTCGAGTTTCAGAACCAGGGCTCGGGGGGAACCAGCCGATAGTTTGTCGCAGACCATGTACAAATGACCATCGTCGTAAAGAAGTTTGCCGTTTTCCAAAGTTCCTCCGGGTGTGACGTACGATCTTGATTTCACAATGTCGAAATTCTGATCAAGGACTACAATTCCAAGTGCTCCTGGTCTTGTAGTTGCCAGAACATAGTACTGACCCGGAATCTCAACAACACTTGTGAGCATTTCTCGAACGTTTCCTGGAACACCGTAAGTTCGATGGAAAAACTGATTGCCGTCCGAATCTAATATCCGGAGTTCGAGATCGCCAACAAGACCATCGTTGGTGAACGGATCATTAAAGGAAAGTACGCTGTCTCCCCTCAAAATGAGCACAGGATTAGAAGCATTGGCAACAGAAAAAACCGGGTACCTGCTCCAAACAACCCCGCCAAGAGGAGAAAGTTTGGTCAAGAACTGGTCATTTGAAGATCTCTTGCCGGTTACATATGTGTATCCATCTAGACTTTCCAAAACGTATGTGGGAGAACCACCATCATCACTAATGCTGGAGTTGATCCACGCAAGTCCACCTTCAGCTTCAACACGAGCGATGAAAGCCTTCGCGGAAAATTCTCCGACCGTAAGCAATTCACCATTAGAGTTAACTCTCATGCAAGACATGCTCGAAGTGCTGAAATATTTGCTCCAAGGCATGCCCTGATCGGAAAAGCGAGTAATCATGCCAAAGTCACTTCCAACGGGAAGAATCCCGCAGGCAAAGTATTCGTTGGGAGATCTCATAATCACGCTCGAAAAATTGAGCTGTTGAATGGTACTGTTTGGATCTATCAACAACTGCGTCTGGCCCACAAATTGCAAAGGAGCGATCCCTAGTAGGATCACGAGAATCAAGTTCTTCT
>CAZSFS010000003.1:16650-27409 GCA_964606255.1 uncultured Candidatus Saccharibacteria bacterium
CCCACAAATTGCAAAGGAGCGATCCCTAGTAGGATCACGAGAATCAAGTTCTTCTTCATCGGAGTAGGGTTTTAGTTTAGACAAATCATAACACGCGCCCAAAAACACAAAAACCCCTTTCGGGGTTTTTGTGTTAGTTACTTTCGCTAAGCGTTAACTTAGTTCAATGTAACGTTGCGTCCTGTCTTCAACATGTCTGTCAAAGCTGTGTAGCTTAGAGTGTTGGCAGATCGAGTCGTGTCAGACGTTGTGTCTGTACCGAACAAGATTGCAGATGCTTTCATTCCTGAAAGTACTGGGCTTCCACCATTACCCTTAGATACGATAGCTTGAACATCGATGTACATCGTGTCGTTTTCATTTACTGTGTAGTACTCGTTGTCAGCACCATTGTTAGTTGCTGTGTAAGTACCAGACGGAGTAAATTGGTAAGACGCGATTGTAACTGAAGAGTTACCTCCAGCATCAGCAGCGATAGTAAAGAATTCTTTCGCAGCTGTTGATTCATCATCACCGTTTAGGAGGATAGTTCCGCCCTTGGCAACAACTTTAACTCTCATGTTAGCAGTTGCTGATGTAGGTGCTGATGATCCGTTGTCGTTAGCAACGATTGAAGATGAAACTACTGAAATCTGTGGGAATGCAACGTAGAAGATTTGATTCTTTCCGTTTGCAGCTCCTGTAACGTTAGTAACATCATCTCCATTTTCGTCTTCGACATCACCGGCTGTCATTAGGTTAGCGACGTTTGCAGAGTTGATAGATGCTGCTAGATAGTCTCCTTCAGCAAATGTTCCACCTGTGTCGTTAAGGTCAGCAATGATTTCGAAGTCTGTATCTCCTTCTGAGAGACTGAAGTCTGCATCAGAGAAAGTACATGTAGATGTAGAATCACAGTCAGATGAGTTGATAGAATCAACTTCTTCTCCATCAACAACCAAAGTGAAGTTCTTAGCAACACCTGAGATTGTAGATGACTTAGTGATTGTCATTTCGATGTCTTGAAGATTCAAGTCGCCACCTGTTACTTCAAACACACCTTTTAGCAAGGTAACGTTATCAGTATCGTTGACGTCATCAACCTGTACAACCTGAGAATCAGGATTGTCAGAAGCTGTTCGGATGTTCAATTCTAGGTCATTTGCAGTTTCAAATGATGCAAATGAGAATGTTCGTACCGCCAAGATAGGATCTTCTGAGATCAAACCACCTTGTCCGTCCATCCATCGAACTGAAGTAACATCGAGTGTCCAAGTATCACCGATGTCTGGAGTGTCGATATTGTCCTGTCCTGAGATAGCAACGTAGAAGTTAGCTTTTTCGCCAGCTTCAACGACAGCTGTTCCTGTTAGAGAAACAGTCTGAGCGTATCCGTTGTCATCATCGAAATCTGTAGCGTCGACTTCAGCAACCTTTGTACTTCCAAACCATACTGAAACTGAGTCAGCATATTTGTGGAAATCGTGGTTAGCTGTTCCCTGAGCGAAATCAAGCTTGATAGCTTTGATTCCAAGATCAGAGTTGTCATCAGCTTCGATTGAGAATCCTAGAACCTTTACATTGTTCTGTCCTTCTCCAACCTCTTCATTGTTTGAAGGTGATGATAGAAGTTTGTATTCATCAACTGTTCCAGCTCCTCCAGAAACTGTTGTAGGTCCTGTTGGAGTTGTAGGTGTTGTTGAACATCCAGCGTTGTGGATAGCAAGACCTGTCATAGATCCGACGATTCCGTCAGCTGTTAGGCCTTTTGAAGCCTGGAAAGCTTTGACTTTAGCTTCAGTCATAGGACCGAAGTTTCCGTCAGTCGAAGCTCCGACAACTGCCTGCATAGCAGACACTTGTGATCCTGTTGAACCTCTCTTTAGAGTAACAGTGTGGTTGTAACAAGCTGTTGTTGTGCTTGTTGAACCAGTCAACGCTGCGAGCTGTGCTTGCAATGAAGCAATCAAAGCCTGCAATTCTTCCATAGTAGCAGCTTTTGCAACTGGAGCTTTTACTGCAAATGCAGCAACAGCAACCAATACAAACGCGGCCAAAGTTTTCTTAAAGTTTGTACTCATAATTAAATTATCGTTATTAATTCTTCGCGTGCCCTCAACTTTTATTGAAGAGAGTTTGCGAGCGCGATCGGTATTTAGTTCGACTAACTACGACCGTGACTTTTTATCTTTCCGAACTCGCGTCCGAAAAGTTTTGCATAGAAGATTTTAAACTCTTGCTATGCAGACAGACGAACGATTCACGCAATCATTTTTGTGCCTTGTAGACAAAAAATAAAAACGAGAATCTAAATTGTATCTGCCTTGTCGACATGGCGGATCCACGATCGACGAACAACGTAAAATTCTTCGCCAGCTTTTTAAAAAACTGGAAAACATTTTTATATTGTCAACGATCACGTCTCCTAAATCTTTAACGTACCCGCTTTCACGAATACGCCAAATAATTTTACAACCATTCAAGGATTTTTCCCTAAATGGTTTGTGGATAACCTACAAGTTTTAACCCCTGTAAATTACCGCACAATCATCTCATATTTGGCTCTAAAACTCAAGTGAGCTTATGATACAAAGTTCGATGACTTGCAAGTTATGACGAGGCTATATAAGGGTTATTACGGAATATCCACTTGACATGAGATGGTTTTTTATGCGTTACACAATGCTTTACATACCCTAGATACTGTACCTACTCCAGCGTCTTTCTCCTGTCTTTTTGATCTTGCCGGCTTGGATAAGAGAAATTAAGTCTCTTTGGATGGTTTTTGGGGTATAGTCACCAAAATAAGAGACAATGTCGTTAATAGAGATGTCCTTTTTCTCTTCAATAAGTTTAAGTATCTTTGCTTCTCTTTCTGAAGCTTTTGACCCTGCACCTATCTCAGTTTTTCTAGTCTTGATTTCTGAATTATTTTTTATAAAGGACATTTTTCTATCAGACAATGTCCTTGATAAATGTCCTTTAGAATCTTCCTCCTGAGACGCCTCTTTTATTACTTTTAAATCTTCTTCGTCTAGACGGAAAAAATCTGACTTTAGTTTGAAATTACCCGCCTCTCCAGTCACGACTTTTAAGTCTTGAATATTCGTAAATCCTTCGATACGCTGACGATTACGTAGATCTCCAATAAACTCAATTAAGGCATTTTTTAAAATACCGTAATTCATGTCAGAGACAAATCCGACAGCCACACAAACCTCGATCAAAGACATTAGCTCCCAAGACTTGGCAATGACTCGTCCGAGATGGAAATAAAGATCTCCAGTAATCGCATAAGATAATCCTCGTGTATCGGACAAAATCTCTACGGATGTTACACGAATTTTTTGTCTTATAGGATCGCCGTCCTTTATAAAGTCCGTTAACATATATAGGGCTGTTGTTATCTTTTCTGCCTTCTTAGACACAGACATAAAGACACCTTCATTTGGGACACGTCTTATCTTGGACAAATTACCAGAGTTAGAAATTTGTCCATTAGATTGTAATTCATTGTCTTTCATGTCTTTTAGTGTGTCCATTATACACTGTCCTTTATGCCCCGCAATCTTGACGTCTTTGTCCTTTATCTTCTATCTCCCTATGGAGCAAAATGTCTCTTGGAAAAGGCTCGCCGGAGGATTTTTGTTTACAAAAAATCCGAGGCGGAAGAAAATTTTTCTCCTTAGAGAAAAATTATTCTGAACTTTTCCAAGAGACAGTTTGCGAAGCCCATTTATGCACTGCAAAATAAGGCCAAAACAAGATTTTGCATGTTACAATATCTCCATAAATATGGCGAAAAAAGGTGTAACAAAAAAAACAAAAGCTCAAAAGGCAGACCCTGTTGATGATGATTTTATTTCTGTCTTCGGTATACATATAAAAAGAGAAACAAAGAATGGAATTGTTGCTATTGGGTTCTTTGTTCTGGCAATTTTATTTGCCCTATCTGGTTTCAATCTCGGCGGAGTTGCTGGACACTTTATATATAAAACTCTTTTCAAAGTTCTCGGCGTTGGTTACGTTTTGTTGCCAATTGTTTTCGTACTTCTAGGCGCCTCATCTTACAAATCCGAGCGTCCAACATTTGGAACATCTAACACTATCAGTTCTCTACTTTTCTTGTTCTCGGGACTTGGTCTTATACATATCGTTAAATATGATTCGGCTGGAATTATTGGACGCGCGTCAGCTTGGCCTTTCGTAAAACTTTTTGACGTTTATTTAGCATTTATACTTTTGCTGGCCCTATTCATAATCTCTCTTGTCATCATGTTCGACAAGCGCCCGAGTTGGAGTGGTTTTATCGCGAAAATCAAGAAATTCTTTGGTAGAGGTGAACCTGACGAAGAAGAATATTATGAAGAGGTGGCCGAAGATGAGGAACCCGAAGAAGAGATCGAAGGACCCGAGTCAGAACCAGAAACCCCACAACAACCACTTCCCCAAGAAGCACCAAAGGAAGCCTTTGCTTTAAACGCGGCCTGGAAATCTTCGGGAAAATATATTCCTCCTCCACTTTCATTGCTTCGAAAAAACGAACAGAAGGCCGTCACTGGTGACATCAAAGCCAACTCCAACATCATCAAACGCACACTCCAAAACTTTGGTATCGATGTTGAGATGGATGAAGTTACGGTTGGACCAACAGTAACAAGATTTGCCCTAAAGCCTGCTCAGGGTGTCAGACTCTCTCGCATCACTGCGCTCCAAAACGAACTTCGTCTCGCTCTTGCCGCTCCTTCAATCCGTATCCAAGCTCCAATTCCAGGACTTTCACTCGTTGGTATCGAAGTTCCAAATCAGACTAAAGCTATGGTTGATCTACGTAGTCTAATCGGTGCCAAAGAATTCAAAGAAAGTTCCAAACCTCTATTGGTATCTCTTGGTAGAAGTGTCTCCGGCAAGGCCGAATATGCCAACATTGCCAAAATGCCTCACCTTCTCGTTGCTGGTGCCACTGGCGCTGGTAAATCTGTAACTGTCCACACGCTCATTACTTCACTTATCTATAGAAACGGCCCAGAAGATTTACGTTTCATTATGATCGATCCAAAACGTGTCGAGCTCACACTTTATAATGGTATTCCACATCTTTTGACACCGGTCATCACCAACCCAAAGAAAGCGATCCTGGCTTTGAAATGGGCAATTTCAGAAATGGAAAGACGTTATGACATCTTGGAAGGCCACGCCGTTCGAGACATCGATTCTTACCACGAAAAATACAACAAGAAAAAAGAAGAGATGGAATCAATGCCTTACATTTTGATTTTCATCGACGAACTTGCCGATATTATGCAAAGTTATCCACGCGAACTTGAGTCTGGTATCGTTCGCTTGGCTCAAATGTCTCGCGCTGTTGGTATTCACCTAACGCTTTCAACTCAACGCCCATCGGTAAACGTCATCACCGGTCTAATCAAGGCCAACGTCCCGACCAGAATCGCTCTTCAAGTGGCTTCACAAATTGACTCACGTACAATCCTCGACGCTGCCGGCGCGGAAAAATTGCTAGGTGCTGGAGACATGCTCTACTCTTCTGGCGATATGGCTCAACCGAATCGAATTCAGGGTGCATTCATTTCTGAAAATGAAGTTAAAAGCATTGCTGATTATTTGAAAAGTCGTTATAAAGACGAATTGCCAGATGATTTGAACCTAGCCGAAGGCTCGATTAGTGCTGACAAGAGTATCTTCTCGAGTTCTCTAGAAGACGATTCAGACCGCGACGAAATGTTCGAGGAAGCCAAAAGATTAGTGATTCAGGAAAAGAAAGCCTCGACTTCCTATATTCAAAGACGCTTGAAAATCGGTTATTCTCGGGCCGCGCGAATATTAGACGAACTCGAAGAGGCCGGAGTTGTAGGTCCTGGAAACGGCGCCAAACCGCGTGAGATCCTCATGGATGGTAACGAGACTTCTAAAATAGCCCCTAGCGCCCCTCGTTTGGCTCCTCCTGTAAACGTTCAGGCTTTTCATTCTGTCACCCGTGTCCGTGAGGATCTTGAGGACGAAGAAATCGAGGAATTAATCGAAGATTCCGAAGAAGAGGAATATGAGCAGGTATTCACAGAAACCCCGATTCCCGAGGATGGAGAGATGCTAGAATTAGATCAAGAAGAAGGAGCTCCTGAGGAACCAGTGGAAGAAGTTAAAGAAACCAAAGAAGAATATGACGAGAACGATAAATATTAAAAGATATCTTGGATTTGGTGTACTCGGTGCCTTGTTCGTGTTTATTGTTGCTTATAGTATTTTCCAAACCAGATCATTGGCTAAGGGTGTTGATCTTTTAGTAAACGGCATTACTGACGGCGAAATTTTTGAAGGCAATATTCTAAAGCTCTCTGGTCAAGCCACTCACGCCAAGCACATCATGATAAATGATCGTGAGATTCTAGTAGACAAGGACGATAATTTCTCCGAAGAATTGGTTCTCTCTCCAGGCTATAATATAATCACCATTGAGGCCGAGGATAAATTTGATAAAAAAACAGACGCTATTTATCGAGTCTTTTACAAAGAAGATTCGACCAGAGAAACAGCCCTTAAAAATTAATAAAAAAAATTATGGCATTGAAAAAAAAGAAAGATACCGCCCAAAAGACGGTCGGTGTTAAAGAAAATACCGAAGAAACAAATTCTGAGAACAACAAGGGCGCAACACTTGCGGGTATCGAAAGCACCCTCAAAGCCATTCAGACAAAATTTGGTGAAGGTGCCATCATGAAAATGGGAGACACGCCGAAAGTTGGTGTTGGTGCTATTTCGACAGGATCTCTTGGACTCGATGCTGCGCTTGGAATTGGAGGACTCCCAAAAGGACGCATTATAGAAATTTTCGGACCGGAATCATCTGGTAAAACAACTCTGGCTCTTCATGTTGTGGCCGAAGCCCAGAAACGTGGGGGTATTTGCGCATTTATTGACGCCGAACATGCGATGGATCCAGATTATTCTAAAAAGCTTGGTGTTAAAACCGATGAACTCCTAATTTCTCAACCAGACAACGGCGAACAAGCACTTGAAATCGCTGAGAGTTTGGTTCGTTCCGGAAAGATCGACGTCATCGTCATCGACTCAGTTGCGGCGCTAACCCCAAAAGATGAAATCGAGGGCGACATGGGCTCTCATCAAGTTGGTAAGCAAGCACGCCTCATGTCTCAAGCCATGAGAAAACTCACAGCCCTAGTCTCACGCACTAAAACCATTATCATTTTCATCAATCAGATTCGTATGCAGATCGGTGTTATGTTTGGTAATCCTGAAACGACAACCGGTGGCAAGGCTTTGAAATTCTATTCTTCTGTTCGACTTGATATCCGTCGAATCGCTCAAATCAAAAAAGGAGAAGAAGTTGTGGGTTCTCGCACTCGCGTCAAAGTCGTCAAAAATAAAGTTGCTGCACCTTTTAAACAAACAGAATTCGACATTATTTACGGCGAAGGAATCTCGATCGAAGGCGAACTTCTAGCGCTCGGTGAACGTATGGGCGTTATCAAAAAATCCGGAGCTTCGTACAGCTACATCCCGGGCGGAAATGAAAAAGATGAGGTGAAACTCGGTCGTGGATACGATGCCACTCGCCAATTCCTAAGAGAAAAAGAAAACAAAGACATCCGAAACAAGCTCTTGAAAGAAGTTACGGCTGGACTCAAAGCCCTCTAATAAACAATAAGTCCCGTTGGTCAGACAGACGCAGCGGGATTTATTGTTTTATGACCATCTCGAGCAATCTATCAACCAATTTATCTGGGTCTTCTTCAAAAATAACAGGCTGATGACTTCTTGGGTTTTCACCTAAAACTTTCTTCACCACTTCATCTTCTTCCCAATCTCCTTTCAAAACACCAACGGGCTTGCCTGATTTGAGCGCCAAATTAAACTCGTGTAACGCATCTAGCTTACCGCAACCTATAATGACAGCGTCAGCGGAGCGAGCCAAGAAAATTCCCGCTCCCCCATGTCCAAAACCGGTATAAACGACCAAATCTGCATTATCGTGATCAAGTCGGTAAACATCCACGTGTTCTTCTTTGCTCGCGGCTGGAGAGAAATAAATGACGTTTCCGCCAGCCTTTTTGGCGCCCATAGCCGAGAACATCGGGAATCCATGATGCGATCCAGTTACCAGAAAATGACCCCTGGAAGCAATGGCACGGCCAACATGTTTGGCTTTTTCCAAAGCATCGAGACTAGCGCCCCCGGACTCAATGGCGCCAGCAACAGCAATTTTATATCGCGGCTTTTTCATTGTTTTTATTATATCAAATCAATCTTATAAGCGGAGCAAAACTCGCATTTTTCGAAGTCGAGGACCTAAGTGCGTAGACACGCTTCCGCAAGACGAGAAAAATGTGAGTTTTGCGGAACGATTAATTTGTGGAGTTAAAACTCCAACTCCACTGTTTGATTAATCTCCGGAGCAATTGCCGTAATTCCTAAATTGTCGCGAATTTTCTGCGCTAGAAACATAGCCGAACTTGTCTCACCCATCACCGTGAAAACTTTTTGCAAAGTGTCTTTCCCTGTCTCGACAAATTTAATCAGGTGAAACGAATCTTTGTGACCCGAATAACCTTGGATCATTTCAATTTTAGCTTTTACTTTTATACGCTCGTTTAGAATCATAACTTCGTGTCGTCCTTCTTGAAGAATTCTTCCGAGCGTTCCTGGAACTTGATATCCGGTCAGGAGAAGTGTTGCATTTGGGTTAGAGAGATAGTTTTTCTCATGATGCAAAATCCGTCCGCCCGAAGACATCCCCGAACCAGCTAAAATTATTTTTGGACCAGGAACTTTCAGAATATTGATTGAATCCTGAGTAACTTCGGTTTCGCGTAATCCTGGAAACTGAAAAATATTATCTCCCTGACTAATCTGCATCCGAACGGTTTCTTTGAGAAGATTCAAATGTTTTCGGAAAATGTCAGTTATCCGAATCGCAAGTGGTGAGTCGAGAAAGATTTTCATAACCGGAACTTGTTTTGACTCAACAAAATTGTTTAACTCGTAAAGAAATTCTTGGGAGCGTTCGAGAGAAAATATTGGAACCATTAAAATCCCCTTTTTCTTATAAGTTTCGAGTAAGATCTTCTTCAAATTTTCTTCTCGCTCGGCGCGCTGTTCGTGATTTCTGTCGCCATACACCGACTCCATGACCAAATATTTGGCTCCAGCAATGTCTTCCGTATCATTTAACAAAGGCGATGGTGAGTTGCCCAAGTCTCCAGTAAAGACGATTTTTGAGCTATTGTAGGTGATCTCCGTCATGCATGATCCCAAAATATGCCCAGCATCTTTGAAGCGAACTTTCATGTCTCCACCGATCATAAATTCTTCATGATATTCGTGTGTCTCCCACATCGACTGAATTTTAGACAAGATTTCTGGTGAATAGATTTTGTTCAGATGGTACTCTAGACCAGTTCGTGAAGTTGAGAGAATGTGCGCCGTATCAGCAAGCATAACGCCCGTCAAATCACGGGTTGCGGCAGTACCAATAATCTTACCCTTGAAACCCTCATAAACCAGCTTCGGAATTCGACCGATGTGATCTTCGTGGGCGTGGCTAATTATGAGGATGTCGATTTCTGCAGGATCATACGGAAAAGGATCCCAGTTTTCGTGTTCGGCTAATTTCTCACCCTGGATGAGTCCGCAATCGACAAGCATTTTAAATCCGTCTGGTTTTTCCAGCATAAAGTTCGCACCAGTCACCCAACCCGTTCCCCCGGCAAATGTTAGTTTTAATTTTTTAGTTTCCATCCCGATAGTGATAGCAAATCTCTAGATTTGCGTATCGAAGTTATTATTCTGTAAGTAATTCACGACCCTTGTATTGTAACCTAATATAAAAAATTTTAACAAAGCATCACTATCGGGATCCATTTTGTTTTTTGATTAGATTGAGGGTTCTAACTTTGTTCAAAAAATATGTTAACCCGACCAAACTTCCGAGAGTGCCAAAGATAAGGTCATCTACTGAATCCATTGGATTGGCCAAAAGATGATCCACACCAAATATTCCCTGAACGGAAAACTCCATAACCTCCCACAGTCCTGCGGCAGCTAAAAATATCAGAGTATTGAAAATGAAAAGTTTCTTTAGATTCCTGTGACTTAAAAATTTCAAATACTTTTCGTAAAAAAGCCAAGCTAGGAAAAAACTTCCAACCACACCACCAGCAAAATGCATCAGGCGATCGAAATTAGCGAAACTTTGATACCAATAAAAATAATTAGCTAATGAGTTTGCGACAAAAAGACCGAACAGTAAGTAGCCAAATCTTCTAAAAAAATGCTTACGAAATTCCATGTGTATATTTTAACAGATAAAAAGAAAAACCCACTGAAGGGCTCATGATACAAAGTTTCTCTTTACGGCTATCCAAGTTATTATCCTAGCTTGATTAAAAACGTGGGTGCAATGTGACGTGGACCACGGCCCAAATCAACTTCTCGCTCCCCTAGGACTAATGTTCTAGATAATACTTTGAAATAACCGTGACTTAATTATAAGTCACGGTTATAACATCGCGCAATCTAGACAAAGTTTTATTTTGTTTTAGAAATTGTCAGCGTAGACAAGAGACTGATCAATCTTGCTATATGAGAAAATTTCGTCCTCGGAGAAAAATCTGGCAACTTCTTTTATACCGTTTTCCACAGAGTCCGAGGCATGAACGACGTTTGATTGAATAGACATGGCCAAATCTCCACGGATTGTGCCACCTGGTGCTTCAAAGGCCTTGGTCGGACCAACAATAATACG
>CAZSFS010000003.1:27509-30471 GCA_964606255.1 uncultured Candidatus Saccharibacteria bacterium
AAAATTTTAATAGCCGTAGTTTAGCAGACTTCCTCGTCACCTTCAAGCGTAGCAAAACGCATTTTTTGAATTTGAGGACATAGCAAAGCGCTCCCGCAGAATTCAAAAAATGCAGTTTGCGAAGCTAAATCTTCATAAACTTATCCATCACCTCCTTCTCCACCTCGTCACGCGGACGACCATATTTCAAGAATGAAAGTTCTTTGAGCGATTCGACGATATCCGGATTGCCCGCCGGCAAATCTGGTGTTCGAATATTGAAAGGTTTTACCGGCACACCGTCGACAAGCATCGATATGTAGGCATTTCGATTATCGAGTTTCAAAATATCTTGAACGGTAAAAACAGGTTCCAGACGTTTGACCAAGACTTCAGCATCTTCGGAGCTGATTCGGAAAATTCCCATCGATCCAACGTTTCCAAGAACCGCGTTTTTGATATCGTCAGAAAGCTGAGAGAGATATTGATGAGCGACGTTAAGTGAAAGTTTGTACTTGCGAGCTTCGGAGAGAATTGAAGAAATCGATGGAGTGGTAAAGTTCTGAAACTCGTCGATGTAGAGATAGAAAGGTGGAAGATTGCCCGCGCCATCTGCCCGAGAAAGCGCGGCCATTTGGATCTTGCCAACCAAAATGAGACCCAGAAGATTGGCGTTAATATCGCCGAGTCTTCCTTTTGAAAGGTTCGCTAAGAAAATTTTCTTATTGTCGAGAATTTCACGGAAATTAAAACTCGATTTTTCTTGGGCAATGATCGGCCTCATGATTTCGTTTGAGATAAATGTGTCGAATTTGGATGTGATGTACGGCACGAAGTTTTCGAGTCCCTGTTCCCCAGTCGTCGCTTCAGCATTTTTCCAAAACTGAGTAATGATTGGATTGGTGCAACGTGAAAGTTTCATATCGCGGAATTTTTTATCAGAAAGCACACGACCAATTTCAAGAATCGTATTACCCGAAGCCGGATCTCCCATGACAAGTCCGGCTGAGTTTTTGAAGTACTGTTCGAACAATGGTCCACCAGCCGTCTTCATATCAAAAAGCTGACTAAAAATTCCCAGAAGCTCGTTTATAACGAGCGTTTTTTGTTCTGGACGCTCAGGATCAAACTCAAGCATGTTTAGGGCCATCGGTCGCGCTGTCGAAGCCGGATCGAAGTAAATCACATCGTCAATGCGATGTTTTGGAATGAAGGAAAGAATTTTTTGGATATCGGTACCGTGTGGATCAATGTAACAAACACCATCACCGTTTTCGATATCTTGGCGAATCATGTTCATCAGAATTCCGGTCTTACCAGTTCCCGTCTGACCGATGACGTAAAAATGTCTCATGCGATCGACTTCTTTCAAATGCACGTCCGTGTCCACTCCGCGGAATGAGTTGATACCGATTTTGATACCATCGGTAGCCATATTGATCGGCGCAGCACCAACGCCAGCCTTTGATTCGCGAAGTTCTGGCGAGCCAGTCGTGCCGACTGGAAAATGCACAAGTGTTGCAAGCTCTTTAAAATTGAGTGGCATGACGTCTTTTGTCCCCGGCATGCGGAAAGAAAAAGAGTGGAAGAATTGCTCGGAGTCTTTTTCAGTCACCTTGTGAAATCTAACGCTGTTCGAATTTGCTCGTGTGAACTGAGAAAAAGACGACTCAATATTTGAAATTATCTCAGCCGTACGACCAGCAGATGGTGATGAAGCAACAACGCGAAGATTGGTCAAAACAATAGTTGATTTAATTTTTTCGGAGATATTTTCAACAGCGCGGTCATCGACATCTTTGCCCTCGTCAGACTTTTCTCTTTCTAGAACTTTTTGGCTTTTAAAAAGCGAAGTACCGAAGTTTTTGAATTCTTGCTTGATATCGTGAAATTCATCAAGTGCGTGTTTGAGTTTTTCTCCATGCTTAACCTTGTCCAAGATTTTGGAAAACTTTTTAATATAGGTATCGCCGGCCGGCATGATGACGAACTGCAGAGCCGCGCCTTCGGTTGTCTTGTCGAGCTTTGAAAAAGCGTTCAAGATAGCGCCCATCGGATCGTGGTCAAACTCGTCGTGAGTCTTTAGTGGAAAAACATCATGATCAGACAATGTCGCATAAGCTCCAGCAGTCACGCCTTTGTCGATAAAAATATTGTAGTCGTTAGTGACTTCGGTTACGCGAGCATTTTTGTAGAAAGATAGGATTTGTTTTTCGAGCAAACTTTTACGGTCTTTTGGAATCGAAACATATAAAACAATTTCTGGAGAGTTGTGGGAAACGGCAATTTCGATTGTGAAATATTGCTTGAAGCTGTTTTGTTCGCCCGAAGCGATGGTCTGCATACCGGCAAAAAATTGCTCCATGGCAGTCAAGAAATCTTTGAAACTTTTGTTCTCGCCCTCAAGTGGCGGGAGTGTTACTTCAAAAAGTGCCAAGTTCAATGACTTCCATTCGGGAGAAGTTTCTTTAAGTCCCGGAATATTTCCCGAAGTGTGCAAGAACTGAACCAAGAAACGATGAAAGTCATCCTCAAGGTGAGGATTTTGCATACGAGCAACCATGTCGAGAGTATTTTTAATTCCACGTTCTAGAAGCATTCCATAGAGTTCAGATATTTGTTCGTCGTGTTCTTCGGGCTTCAACGCTAGTGCCACGGCTTCGGATTCTTTTTCCGGCATTCGATATTCTTCGTGCAAAACTTCAGCAGAATCAACTTTTTTGTAGGCATTCAAAGTGTCAGCGGTCGCTTGTTCGCGAGATCGTTCAATATTCTGTGAGGCAAGATTTTTCTCGTGTTCGGCAACTTTTTCCCTCAAATACGAAAGCTCCTCTTCAGGAGTTTTAAACTTCGGTACCTCTCTTCCACCACCAAATTCCATGTAATTATTGTAACATGAGAAATCTTGTCTATTTTGTGAGTATTGCCGGCCCTTTTTCGGTGATGGCGACAGTGTGTTCGAAGTGGGCTGAGATTTTGCCGT
>CAZSFS010000003.1:30571-32877 GCA_964606255.1 uncultured Candidatus Saccharibacteria bacterium
GGCCCTTTTTCGGTGATGGCGACAGTGTGTTCGAAGTGGGCTGAGATTTTGCCGTCAGCCGTGATGTAAGTATATTCGTCTTCGGTTACAAAGACTTCGCCGGTGCCGAGATTGATCATCGGCTCAATGGCAATAACCATACCAGGGACGAGCTTCTCCCCTGTTCCTGCTCGGCCAAAGTTCGGCACGTACGGATCTTCGTGAACACTGTAGCCGACGCCATGACCAGAGAGAATTTTCACAATCCCGTAGCCAAGAGGTTTGATGAAACTCTCAACAGCATGACCAATGTCGCCAACACGACCGCCTGGCTTCGCAGCCGCGACGGCAAGCTCGAGAGCTTTCTTAGTCACACGGATCAATTCTTTCGCTTCTTTTGAAATTTTACCGACCGGAACAGTGATAGCGCCGTCAGTGATAAGACCTTTGTTAATTAGACCAAGATCAAGCGAGACAATGTCGCCCTCTTGAAGAATCACTTTTTTGTTTGGAATGCCGTGAACGATTTCGTCATTGACCGAAACACATAGACTCGCTGGATACGGATATGACACGCCTTCGGGTGTGTAGCCTTTGAAGGCTGGTTTGTGACCGCCCTCGAGAATTAATTTGTAAGCCAAATCATCTAGCTCTTTTGTCGAAATTCCTGGTCGCACTGCTTTCGCTACTTCGCGCAGAATTTCAGCGTGGCGTTTTCCGCCTTGGCGCATAATTTTTATTTCTTCTTTTGTCTTGAGTTTAATCATGAGATGCTTTCAACTTTTGAAATGAGGTCAGCATGAACTTCTTCGATGGTACGTTCGCCATCTATTTCGAAGAAATTGTAATCTTTGTTGTCATAGAAATACGAAATAGCCGGGACAACATTCCATTCAAACCACGACAAGCGACTTTTAATATATTCGTCGGAATCATCTCCGCGTCCGCGGGCTTTGAGTCTGGCAAAACACCATTCGTCGCTCGTTTTGATATAGATTACAGTTGGTTTTTCTATTTTGTAAAACTTCATCGCGGAATCTAGCACCGGTGCTTCGTCCGGACGTCGACACAGACCGTCTAGGATAAGATCACGCTTGCCATCAAATTTATTAACGAGATCCATCGTCCAGAGCCATATGGGCAAAAATACCGGCATAAGCCCGCCTTTTGAAAGCACTTCTTTGGTCAACTGAGCTGAATAGCTAGATTGATCGATGAAATTACGGAATTTCTGTCCGGTTTCGATATAAATAGGCTCAATACCTTTTTTATCTTCTAGGTACTTTTTCAGCATGTCGGCTTGGGTTCCCTTGCCCGAGCCAGAACGGCCAAAAAATATGAATGTTTGTTGCATAGCGAGATTATAGCAGATTTAAGAAGTAAGATTTAGGATTTAAGAAAATCACCTCTCCGCGAAGCAAAATGCGGCTTTAAAAATTTTCAAACGCACCCGCAGGCCTTTGGCCGTGAGGGGGCGAGCCGTTATTCCTCCGGGTGTTACTTAGGAGGAATAGGCGCGCTTTTTGAAAATTTTTAAAGCCGCATTTTGCGGAGCTATTCTGCTACGAACGGTAGAAGTCCCATGATTCGAGCGCGTTTGACGGCGATCGATAGATGCTTCTGGTTCTTGGCTGAGAGCTTTGTTTTTTTCTTTGGCATCAAGCGTGCGCTTGAGTCAAGAAATTGCTTCAGGATTGCTACATCTTTGTAGTCGATGTATTTAATATTGTTTGAAGAAAAATAATCTTGCATATTGGTTAGTACGTAGTACGTAGGAAGTAGTACGTAGAATAATTAATTTGATAAAGTGTGGAGTACGGCGTCCTACGCACTACGTACTACTCACTACTTTCTAACTAAAACGGAATGTCATCTGGATTGATATCGTCTTCTGGATACTCAATAGTTTCAAGTTCTGGAGCTTTCATTTCTGGAGCATCTCCGCCAGTGTTACCTGTTTGAGCGCCGCCGTAATTTCCCTGACCGGACAGGCCTCCCCCAGAAGATCTTGGACCGAACTGGATAGTGTCAGCAATAATTTCTGTTCGGTATTTCTTGCCACCGTCAGCGTCCCAGCTTCGTGTCTGCATGCGACCTTCAACCATGATTGAAGAGCCTTTTTTCATGTACTGCTGGACGATCTCTGCTTGGCGTCCGAAGACGACAACGTTGTGATAATCTGTCGATTCCTGCTTGGCACCATTTTTGTCTTTCCAGGTCCTGTTTGTGGCGACACTAAAATTACAGACTTTGATACCAGACGGCAGAGCTTTCATTTCCGGGTCACGGGTTAGATTCCCGATAACCATAGCTTTGTTTAGATACAT
>CAZSFS010000004.1:0-25129 GCA_964606255.1 uncultured Candidatus Saccharibacteria bacterium
TTAACTGGAACGAATTTGCCAAAGCCGAGAACAAAAAGTTGATGAAGTTTTATTCGAAACGAGACTTGTTTTTCGCTAGAATTGCCAAAACATTGTTTATTACAGGACTCCTTTGTTCACTCATTTTGTTTATTGTCGACAATTCACTTTTGAACACTGTTATTCTATCTCTATACGCACTTATTCTTGTTTTGCGAATATTTGGCGTTAAGCCAAAACAAAGTGGGTATGCTTATGATACCGATGGTACGCCTCTTTCATATGGAATTATTAAATTGTTTTCAAGCGAATTAAACAGAGAGGTTGGACATACCGTAATTGGTAAAACAGGAAGATACTATATGCTTGCACCAAACGGAAATTATTATATGAAAGTCTTTAGAAAAACCGATGAGACTTCTTACGAAGATATATTGATTACTGATACTTTCCGAGTCAAAGGTGGGTATGTGAGAAAAGTAATAAGAGCATAGTTGGTTTGTGGAAAACCCACATCAACTTTTGAACCACGCATGAAATTGGTCGGTGTTGTGGAAAACCTTGACTTTTAGGTATAAAAATGGTATAAAGGAAGCCAACGTTCATTGTAACGTTCACAATCATACATTCCACCACCCCCCTCAAACCCTCACCAATGAGAACCCTCTTCATCTTCGCCCTTGTGACGCTTTCCCTTCGGGCAAGCGCCCAGCAATCCATGTTGGATCCGGCGATTTCGAACCAGACTCTTGGTGTCGAAACGACGGAATTGTTTCCCAACGGTGACATCTTCACCGCTGGGTTCGTGGGCGACAACGCTCACGTGTCTCGTACGACCCTCGCCGGCAGTCTTGTCTGGTCGAGGATTTGCGACTCGAACTCTGTCTTCTACGGAAGCGCGATGACATCTGTCGGTGACATGGTCACTGTGGGTAATCAATTTTCAAGCGGTTTGGTAAGCAAGTTTGACCCTGGCGGAAATACCGTCTGGTCGAAGGTGTTTACGCCGCTTGGAATCCCAGGCGATACGGTCGTCACGTTTTGGGCAGTTGCAACTGATGCGACGGGAGAGATTTACGTTGTTGGCGACAAGTATAAGTCGCCAGTACGTCGTGAAGTGTTCATGAAGCTTGATGCAAGTGGCAATGTTAGTTGCATCAGAGAGCTTCAAAGCACCAACAACAAGCTCCGTGCGAAGAAGATCTTTGTTCGGAACAACAGTCTCTTCATTTTCGGCGATGGTGTCCAATTCGGCAAAGGTGTCAGTGTGGCAAAGTACTCGCTTGCGGGGACATTGCTCGGCTACACGGTCTTTGGAGGCTTCGGCCCCAACGACAACTTGCTCGATGTCGTGCAGACTGCGAACGGCTTCGTGTTCTCTTATTGGAATGCCAATGATCCGGGCGTTATCCGCCTTGCGCGAGCAGATGAGAATCTTGCAATCGTAGGGAGTCCTGTTTCGCTTCAGCCAAATGGCTCGGATTTTGGATCGCTTTACCTCGGGGCTCTCGGGTTGTCGCAGGATGGAGGCATCTACGTCTCGGGCGCAATGGCTGGAAACTCGGCAAACTTCTCGTTCGTCTTAAAGGTGAGCGGAGACCTGTTGGTGCCAATCTGGGGCCGGAAGATTCCTCTCGATGTTCCAACTTACGATCTCGTCAAAGCACTCGTGCGTGAGACGGTCGGAGGCAATATCATCTTCTCGGCTACAAGGAATTGGACATCGCTTGGTTCGAACACCGGTGCAATCATTACTGCTCTTTCGGGCGCGGGCAATGCCATTGGTCTGTACTATTGCGATTTGCCACAAATCCTCAGTTTCGACCTGGTGCTAGACTGGTTGCCGACCAATCCTCAGACGAGAACCCCGCAAGGCTTGATTCTTACTCCTAGCGCTACGACATTTTCGTCCTATACGCCGAGAGTTACGGTATGCAACGCTATGTTGCCGGTTGAAATGCTATCCTTTGACGGAGAGCAAATCGATCGGAATGTTGAATTGCGATGGAGCACTGGAAGCGAGCACAACAGTAGCCACTTCGAAATCCTGCGTTCAACCGATGAGGGGCAAACGTGGACCGAGATTGGTTATCTGGAAAGCGTTGGCAACAGCAGCGTGGTTACCAACTACGTATCTGCCGACGAGCATCCCGAGCCAGGGATGAATTACTACCGACTTCGCCAGGTGGATCACAATGGTACGACGACAGATGAACCGAAGGTCGTGCCCGTGAAGTTCGCGGTCCAGGGGGAACTCCTCCTTTACCCGAATCCTCTACCGAAAGGTGTGCCGCTCCAAGGCTTAGAAGGACAGGAATTCGAGGTCGTGACGCTCTCTGGACAGCTTGTCCGAGGCCCGGCCACTGATACCGACCTCAGCCATCTGCCGGCCGGGATGTATGTGATACGCGTCACAAAGACTGGTGCAACCAGTCAGGTGATTGTGAGCGATTGAAGTTGGGGCCTCCGTCTTTGGAGGCCCCTTCGCTTTTGTATCAAAAGGACTTGCCCCCACACCTATATTTCGATAGTTCTTCGAACGCGCCTTTGACGTAATCAAAATATAGGTGTGGGGGCTTGCATTCTTAAACCGTCCATAGTAAAGTATCGGGACTAGTCTTTTAGGGACTATTTTTTCTTACAGATGGCGACAATAAATCAACTAATCAAAAAACCACGTGCAAAGATAGTCAGGAAATCAAAAACCTTGGCTCTTACTCGTGGATTCAACACAATCAAGAACCGCCCTTCATTTTATAATTCTCCTTTCAAGCGAGGTGTTTGTATCAAGGTTTCTACAATGACTCCAAAGAAGCCAAACTCTGCGCTTCGAAAATTTGCCCGTGTTCGTTTAACTAATGGTATGGAAGTCACCGCATACATTCCAGGTGAAGGACACAATTTACAGGAACACTCAGTGGTCATGCTTCGTTCTGGTCGCGTTAAGGACTTGATCGGAGTTCGATACACAATCGTCCGAGGGGTCTTGGATGCCCAGGGAGTCGAGAAGCGTCGAAATGCTCGAAGTAAATACGGAACTAAGAAACCAAAAGCTAAATAATCTATATGCGAAGAAAAGTTACAAACAGAAATCAAGTTACTCCTGACAAGGTCTACAACTCGGAAAAACTCGCGAGGTTCATCAACTATGTCATGCTCGACGGCAAGAGAATCACTGCTCAGAAAGCCGTTTACAAAACTCTAGAAGCTATCAAAGAAAAAACAGGCAATCCAAATCCATTGGAGGTTTTTGACATGGCTTTGAAGAACGCTTCTCCAGTTATGGAAGTTCGTTCACGACGTGTCGGAGGTGCTAACTACCAGGTTCCTCGTGAGGTTCGCGCTGAACGCCGACTTCAGCTTGCGATGCGCTGGATCATTACCGCCGCTCGCGACAAAAAGGGTGTTTCTATAGATAAAGCCCTATCAGAAGAACTATTGGCGGCCTACAACAACGAAGGTTTTGCAATCAAGAAGCGCGATGATACGCACAAAATGGCTGAGGCCAACAAGGCTTTTGCTCACTTTGCTTGGTAATTTTTACTCTATAGTAATTGACCCGGGCTTCTCGATGGGGAATTGAGGAATTTTATTAATTAAAAATTATCATTAAATATTTATGTCTCGCGACTATCCTTTAAATAAAGTTAGAAATTTCGGAATCATTGCCCACATCGACGCCGGTAAGACCACGACTTCAGAACGTGTTCTTTTTTACACTGGAATGTCTCACAAAATCGGTGAAGTTCACGAAGGAGATACCGTCATGGACTGGATGGAGCAGGAACGCGAGCGAGGCATCACTATTACATCAGCTGCCACAACATGTTTTTGGTCTCCAAGTTACATGCCAAAGGGTGACGATACAAAGAAGTGCCGATTCAACCTCATCGACACACCGGGTCACATCGACTTCACAATCGAAGTGAAGCGTAGTCTTCGCGTTCTCGACGGCGCTGTTGTCGTTTTCGACGGCGTCGCCGGAGTTGAACCACAATCAGAAACAAACTGGCGTTATGCCGACGAAGGCAATGTTCCACGACTTTGCTTCATCAACAAACTCGACCGAACTGGCGCATCTTTTGAACGTTCATATGAAAGTATCTTGGCACGTCTAACTAAAAAAGCCGTTCGTATCCAAATTCCAATTGGTCTTGAAGATCAGTTCTCCGGAGTTATCGATCTTCTTAAAATGAAAGCCTACAAGTTCGAAGGCGATAAAGGTAAAGATGTCATCGAAATGGAAATTCCGAGCGACTACATGGAAGAATCAAAGAAACTTCACCTAGAACTCCTTGAAAAAATCGTTGAAAACGATGAAGCTATGATGTCAGCTTATCTCGAAGGCAAGACCGACTTCGCAATCGATGAACTAAAAGCAGTTCTACGAAAAGCTGTTATCAAAAACGACATCTTCCCAGTTTTTGCTGGTTCAGCTCTAAAGAACAAGGGTGTTCAGTTGGTACTTGATGGTGTTGTTGATTACTTGCCATCACCACTTGATATTCCGATGACTCATGGAATCGATCCAAACACTGGCGAAACCATTACTCGTGAACCATCTGACACTGCGCCTCTTTCAGCTCTCGCTTTCAAACTTCAGGCCGACCCTTACGTTGGTCAGCTAACTTTCATCCGTGTTTATTCTGGAACACTAGAATCAGGTTCTTATGTTTACAACGCGACTAAAAATACCAAAGAACGTATCGGCCGAATCTTGCGTATGCATGCTAACGAGCGAGAAGAAGTAAAAACTGTCTACGCTGGAGAAATTGCCGCCGCTGTTGGTCTAAAAGATACAACGACTTCAGATACTCTCTGTGATGAGAACAATCCGATCATCCTCGAAAGAATTGTTGCGCCTGAACCAGTTATCTCTATGCGTATCGAACCAAAGACCAAAGCTGACCAGGAAAAGATGGGCCTTGCTTTGAATCGTCTACAAGCCGAAGATCCAACCTTCCGAGTTTCATCGGACCCTGAAACTGCTGAAACAATCATTGCCGGTATGGGAGAACTTCACTTGGAAATTCTTGTTGATCGCATGAAGCGAGAATTTTCTGTTGAAGCCAACACCTCTGCTCCACAAGTTGCTTTCCGAGAAACTATCAAGGGCGAAGCTGATGTCGAAAACAAATACATCAAACAATCAGGAGGTCGTGGACAATATGGCCACGTTAAAATCAAAATCTCACCACTTGATTACTCAGTTGCCGAAGAAGATTTACCAAAAAATACTTCACGTGAAGATGGACTCGAATTTGTTAATTCAATCAAAGGAGGTGTTATTCCAAACGAATTTATTCCAGCCGTTGAGAAGGGTATCAAAGAGGGAATGGCTCGCGGAGTTGTCGCCGGTTACCCAATGACCGATATCCGAGTTGAACTTTACGATGGTACTTATCACGATGTCGACTCTTCTGAAATCGCCTTCAAGATCGCGGCTTCTATGGCCTTCCAAGAAGCTGCCAAGAAAGCAAATCCTGTCATTCTTGAGCCTGTTATGAAAGTCGAAGTTGTGGCTCCTCAGTCATATATGGGAGACATTACTGGCGACATCGCTTCGAAGCGTGGACTTGTCGAAGGAACTGAAGATCGTGGAATGGTTCAAGCAATCAAGGCCATGATTCCACTTTCTGAAATGTTCGGATACATCAACAACCTCCGATCAATGACTGCCGGTCGTGGAAACTTCACAATGGAATTTGCAAAATACGACGTCGTGCCGAAAAATGTTGCCGAGGAAATTGTTAAAAAACGAGCAGGTACGCCAGCAAAATAGCGCTCCGCAAAATCTAAATTTTCCTCACCCTGCGGAAGCGTGTCTACGCACTATGTCCTCGGGATTCAGAAAATTTAGATTTTGCTACGCTTAAAGTAAAAAGAAAGGTCCTTTCTTTTTCTTCCCGTGGAGTAAAAGACAGGATTTTGTTTTTTGAGGACATAGCGAAGCGCTCCCGCAGAAAAATAAAATCTTGTTTTTTACGGAACCCTTTTATTTAGAAGCGAAATATCCCATTGAGATGCCGAATATGGCCATGGCCCCAATGACAGGTCCGAGGATCCAAACATGTGACGGTGTAACGACGACGACGATTGCCGTCATGATAACAGAAGAAAACCCGACACTCTTGGCGATTGAGTTGAAATGATCAATAGTCATCGGCCTGCCCGGCCAGGGAGACTTTTTTACAACAACAATCTTTTCTTTGGTTGTGCCATTTTTCTTTAGCACTCGTTTACGAGCCTGCCCGCCCAGGGAAGATTTTTTTGCAACGGAAATTTTATTTTCTAATTGAGAAACCATACGAGAAAAATTTAACTGAATTCATTATAAACAAAAAACTTTTGAAAAGATAAAAGTTTTGCACAGATTTATATAAAAAGTTATAATTGTGTTGTGAAAAAACTTTCTAGAGAATTCATTAAAGCCATCTCTTTTCTTTTAGCAGCTTTTATTATCGTTCAATTTGTAATTATCCCGACCATCTATTCGAACGCTCGTCTCTTGGCTCAAGCTACAAGTTCTCGTATTCAAAAAGAAAACGTTTATAAAATCTCTCCATCGGGAGATTTTCCCGGAGTTTTTAAATTTCAATACGAATTCGGTAAATTACCTGTTTCAAAAGAAGCCTATTTTGATGTACCAATAATTCCTTTTGATAAAAATAAAGCGGGAAACTTCAATATCGATAGCAATGCTTCGTCCATTCGTGATGCTTGGGGTTATCCAATCCGAGAAAATGCTTACATGAAGAAATCTGGTACATCCGATAAGAAAAAAACTTCTTTTGATTTTTTCAAAATAGAAAAGGCTTTGGCGTATGACGAAGATCCAAATAACTCGAGTATATATAATTGCCGAGAAGATCTTTCTGTTACCGGTTATTTCAAGGCATATTTTGAAGATGTAGAATTAAATACAGGCGTTGGTTATGATGATGAAACATATGGAGAGGGAAGACGAGCCGAAGCTTGTCAGGTTCTTCAGGACATTTCTGAAATGATTATGCTCGATAATACGGATGTCACTCCAGACATTCTATTTATGGCGAATCCGGGTATGCCACCAGGTGCTTTGGCGGCCGCTTCGTCGTATTTCGGCTACTATTCTGTTGGTCCTGATAACGGTTCACTTCACAAGCACATTATCTCGAGAGTTGACCCAACGCCCGGGGAAGGAAATTTTGACGCATTCATTATGACAGGATTCAATGGCATAAACTGGGACGTAGATTCGAGTCTTAATTCTTCCACCTACGACTTCTACACCGTCATGTATCACGAAGTCATGCACATACTAGGATTTTTTGGCTATTATTCTCCTATAGCTCCTACACCACAAGGCAATGGAACTTTTACTCATTTCTCTTACAGAGATTCTTCTTTACAGAGTCCTTTTGTAAATCCATTAACAAACCTTGTTAACTTTCCATTTGGCGCTCCATCACCATGGTTCATTACTAACGATGTTGTTTATCGCGGAGTTAAAAATATTGTGAACGCGGTTCCAGACAGTGTCCGGCCAGTTTATAGTCCGACATTTTGGCAACAAGGCTCGTCATTGTCACATTTTGATATGAATCGAGCTCCGGGTCAGACTTACGTGATGCATCCATCCATTGGGACTAATACTGAAAGAAATGTGAATGAACATGAGAAGGAGGTGCTTTGCCATCTAGGATATCAAGTTGAAGAAATAGAAGAATGTGATGGAATAACACCTCACGCAAGTGATGATCTGATTTCTGATGAGGTTAGTTGTGTTAATTTTTTGGGTAATGACCAGTCATTTTCGGGAGGTGTTGTGGCTTTAGACACATTTAATATTTTACAGCTCCAGACGGGCGACGTAATTAATTACTTTAGTGGTTTTAATTGTACGGGAACAGTTTTGCCAACACATAATGATTCTAAATCATTTTTTATATATTTAAGTAATAATCCTGGGACAAGATTGATCAAATACACGGTTTCTGATTCTATTTCAAACAGAATATCGTTCCATGCTTATATTTTTAATGAGCCGATTTATGATTTTTGCGACGGTATTGAATCAGAAAATTATATTTGCAATGGTGGTTTTGAATTAGGCACCTTACTTGAACCCGTTAGTGTTTGGTATGGCCAGATAGCATTTATTTGTCCATCAAATATTGTTCCTTGGTGTAATTTCACGGGATCTACAGATATATATGATAGGGGTCTAAACTTTTTAAATCCTTGGGTTGGTTACGGTCCCAATAATACTCACAATGGTTCCAATAATGACAGATACTTTGGAGGGATGTGTAGTAAATATGGAGGATATAGCCCAGGGGATATTATGGTGTGTGAATCAGCATTTGCGAGAACAAAAGCGACTTTAGTTGATAATACTATGTATAAGTTGTCTTTTTATTACATTGTCAATCCTGAACATAATCCTGAAGACATCGGAAATAGTTTATTAAAAATATTCTTTACGTCGCAGCAACCACCGGTTTTAAATAATTCACATTATGTTCCAGTTGCAGGTGATATGGGTTATGAGATTGTTCTCCCAGAGAGAGTTGATGGGCCATCTGAAAATCTTGTTCAGTCTGACTGGAGTTATCTTGAACAAAATATCTTTTTACCAGACGCTGTTGTTGATTATGAATATGTTGTTTTTGATACCTATAATGAAATTATTGGAGAATCTTCGAACAATGCTGTTACAGTAGGTATATTTTTTGACGATATAAAATTACAAACAATTGATCTTTCAAAGATTTCCGGCATGATTTATTATGATCAGGATCAAGACGGAACAAAAGATTTAAATGAAGTGGGTATTTCTGGGATTCCCGTCGCTATCTATGAACAAGGAGAGGATACGCCGCTTCAAACCCTTTTAACAGAAGACATCCCAAATCTTGGAAAATACGAATTTAATAATTTACCAGATGGTACATATTACATAGCTTTGATAGATGAAAATGTATATCCGACTATTACACAACCTGGTATTAGTAGCGATCCGTTCCTGACGTATAGTCATATGTACACTCTACCCATAAACGGTGGACAGACGATAGCAGATAATGATTTCGGTGTTCTGTTAAATGTCACTAATTCCGGTCCTGTCGACATACAAATTAAAAAAACCCTCATCGACTCAACTCTTTCACTCTTTGATCGCTTCATTACTTGGCGAATTATTATTCAAAATATCGGTACAAACCCTGCCACAAATATCTTAATCAAAGAAATTGTTCCACCAGGACTTATTTACCATTCAAACGCAACCCCAAATCCGAACACTTATGATAGCTCGGTCCATATTTTAAACATCCCACAACTTTCAGCTGGAGGTCAGACGTACATCGACATCACCATGAAAGTTCCAAACTCATCCAAGGTTTGTGGTCTAAAAACAAATATAGCGGTTCTGCATGATCTCGATCAGATAGATACTAATCCAAGCAATAATCAGGACCAGGCCTCCATAAATCTACCAAAATGTAAAATAACCGTTACTCCTGAACTTGAGACAGGGTAGATTTTCGCATTTGACAATTTTCTCCGAAAGGAGTATATTCTAAATGACCCCGCGGGGGTTTTTTAGTAAGGGGAAGTATATGAATCCCGTTAGAGATCCCATGGTTACGAATAAAGATAAAAGCGGGTAGAATACAAATAGCGAATTATTTACAAATATTAATCAAAGATACGCAAAACCCACGTTTTGCTATCTCTAACGGGATGAAAACATTTTTTAATTACATCAAAGACTCAGTCGGTGAAGTCAAATTCATCAAATGGCCAACCCGCGAACAAACCATGTGGTTTACTATTGCTGTTGTCGTCATCACTCTTATCGTTGCTTATTACCTAGGATTTTTGGACGTTTTGTTCGCAAAGATCTTGAAACAAATAATCTAAATTTATGTCGAAACAAGAATTACAAGCGGGAAGAAATTGGTACGCCATTCACACTTATGCCGGCTATGAAAATGCCGTCATGAGGAATTTGAAGCAGCGTATTGAATCTCTCGGCATGCAAGACCGAATTTTTGAGGTTATTGTTCCAACTGAAAAGAATATCAAGATCAAAGCAGGGAAGCGTGTCGAAGTCGAAGAAAAGATCTATCCTGGATATGTTCTCGTCGACATGATTGTGACTGACGATTCTTGGTATGTTGTTCGAAACACTCCTCGCGTTACCGGCTTCGTTGGAGCGGGTGTAAACCCGGTTCCAGTTTCTCCAGACGAGATAAACATGCTCCTTGGTCGCATGAAAAAAGACGATGGAGCTAAACATGCCATCGATATGGTGGTTGGCGAGACGATTATCATTGCTGACGGACCTTTCAAGGATTTGGAAGGCAAAGTTAACTCAGTCGACCGCGAACGAGGCAAAATTAACGTTTTGGTCTCGATGTTCGGACGCGAAACTCCTGTCGAACTAGACTTCTTGCAAGTTCGAAAGATTTAAGCTAATCTATAACCCACTATGGCAACCAAAAAGAAAGTAGTAAAAAACGTTAAATTACAGATCGAAGCTGGACGGGCAACCCCTGCGCCACCTATTGGTCCTGCTATTGGACAGGCTGGTATTCCTATCGGAACATTTGTCACCGAATTTAACGACCGAACCAAAGACCTTATAGGTAAAGGTAAGGTCTCTGTTAAGCTAAAGGTGTTCGAAGACCGCTCATACGAATTCACGACTTCAACTCCTATGACAGCCCCTCTAATCCTCAAAGCCGCCGGAATCGATAAAGGTTCAAGTAAGAATGCTTCAAAGAGAGCTGGAACTATCACCAAGGCTCAGGTCAAAGAAATTGCTGAAATGAAGATGAAGGATCTCTCAGCCAACTCAGTTGAACAGGCTATGAAAATCATCGAAGGACAGTGTCGATCGATGGGAATAGAGGTGGGTAAGTAAAACAAAAACATAATTAAAAAGGCACGAGGTTCTGTATGTAAACCACAGACCTCTCCCTCTCGAAAAAGCCCGTCCTTCAAAAGGCGGGCTTTTTCTTGCGAGAGTCCTTTTTAATTATGTTTTTGTTTTACGAGGAGAAGAAAGGGTAGAGTATTGCTTTTTTGGAAATAATATGTAATATGATGTGCAAACACCATGGCACCATGAACACAAACCGAGGCATCAGACTTATTTCCCGTTTAGGGAATGGGTCATCAGGACCAACCCTTTCAGAGCTGAAGGGACCCATCGGAACCTTTGAGATCTCCAGCGAAGAACGAGCGCGAGTGCTGAGCTCGGCTTTGGATTGGAATCAAGACGAAGACAGTCACAGGAGATCCTTTCATGATCGACTTCTGGACGAGTTCATTGTGAGAGGCCTTTCTCATCCTCTCAGTTCCACCAGTCCAAGGAAACTGGTTGAAATGGGAACCGTCCATATTCCTGTGTGGTCTTGGGCCACCTGATCTTGCTTGGAGTGGGTGGGTTTGGTGAAAATAACCTGCTCCTTGTTTCGAAGGCCGCCCCGTAAGGCGGCCTTCTTCATTTTTATTTCTTTTTATATTCTACAAACCAATATTTTATTCCTCCGTTAGTTTCAAAAGGTCCTTCGCGTTTAATCTCTTCAAAATCATTTTTAAATTCTGGGAAAAAGGTGTCAGCTTCTTTCTCTCCTTCTATTTCTGTCAGATACAAAGTGTCTGTGTAGGGAAGCGCTTCAGCGAAAATTCTGGCTCCGCCGATAATTCCGATATCGGAATCAATTTTTTTCGCTTCAGCCAAAGCCTCTTCCAAACTCATATACGTTAAGACTAGAGGTTCAACCTCTAGTCTTTGGGAGGTAATGATGATGTTGATTCGGCCGGGAAGAGGACGAAATTTCTCTGGAAGTGACTCCCAGGTTCTGCGACCCATAATGACGGGGTGACCCAGGGTCAGGTCCTTGAAGCGCTTTAGGTCGGCTGGAATCTTGAATAATAGGTCCTGCTCGAAGCCGAGACCCAGATTGTTCTTTTGTATCGAGGAAATGATGAAAATCATATAAATACTATCATAATGTCAATTGCCTGTTTTGCCAAAGGGTGAAGTATAATTGACTCATTATGGCCGTATCTAAAGAGATCGAAATCAAATGTCTTTTGGGAGATAAAGGAAAAGCGGATGCTTTCCGTGAAAAATTAGTTGCCAAATATCCGGATGCAAAAGTTTTACCGGCAACTTCTCAGCTCAATCATTACTTCATCGACGGCGATATGAAAATGCTTCAGGAAAAAATTTCTCAGTATTTAAATGACGATCAGAAAAAATCTTTTTCCGAAATTGTCGAAGTCGGAAAATCTTTTTCCGTTCGTACTCGAGAAACCGACGGCAAGGTTATGATTGTAATCAAAGCAACCCTTGATTCTGATACGAGCGACAACGGAGTGTCACGTATGGAATTTGAAGAAGTTTTGCCGATGACACTTGACGAGCTCGACGGAATTTTGCAATCATCAGGATTTAAATATCAAGCCAAATGGTCTCGCGAGCGTGTCGAATATGTTTTGCCTGGCATGAATATCACTCTCGATAAAAATGCTGGCTATGGATATTTGACGGAGTTCGAGTCAGTGATCGGTGACGGAGAAAGTATCGAGGATACAAAATCGAAACTTATGTCTGAGATAGAATCTTTTGGACTTGAGGAACTTCCGCAGGCGAGGATCGAAAGAATGTTTGCTTATTACAATGAACATTGGCCGGAATATTACGGGACGGATAATGTTTTTAATATAGAATAATTATGTTTTTATCTGATGTAGATATAAAGAAGAAATTGAAGACTGGCGAGATCGTCATAAAGCCTTTCTCCGATAAGAAATTACAACTCGCGAGTTATGACGTAACCCTCGACAACGAATTCAAAGTCGTTGATAGGCACAACACAACTATCGTTGATCCGGTTAATAAGATATATCCTGAGACAAAGACGACCATGATCAAAGACGGGGACGCATTTGTTCTTCATCCCGGGGAAACAGTCCTCGGTAAACAAAGAGAATTTATTGGCGTTGATCACAAACACCTTATACTTCTTTCTGGTAAAAGTTCTCTCGCGCGAGTTGGACTCGCAGTTCACACAACCGCCATGCTTTTCAATCCTGGTCACCATTTTTATCCGACTTTTGAACTCTCGAATACTAGCAATGTTCCCATCGTGCTTCGTCCTGGCATGGAAATTGCCCAAATAATTTTTGCTGAACTCGCTACTACTTCTAGTAAGACTTATCACGGTAAAGACGGTGTCGGTCGATATGATGGCAAAAACTCAGATCATTTCAGGGTTAAAAAAGTAAAACGAACATTAAAAGCTAAGAAACCTGGCCGGTCAGGCAAATAATATGGAAAAAAGACATCCGGAATATCAATATCTAGATCTGCTGAAAGAAATCCTTGATACAGGAGTTGAGAATATCGATGAAGGAACCGGAGCAATGTCTAAGAGCGTCTTTGGTCGCCAGATTCGATTCGATTTATCGAAAGGCTTTCCACTACTCACAACCAAGAAAGTTTATTGGAAGGGAGTGCTGCACGAGCTTTATTGGTTTCTGTCCGGTCAAACAAATATAAAATATCTTGTCGACAACAACGTTCATATCTGGGACGATTACCCCTACAAGATTTATTGTGGCAAAAATTTGCCCACCCTAACCAAGGAAGAATTTGTTGAAAAAATAAAAAACGATGCTGCTTTTGCAAAAGAACATGGCGACCTGCCTCGTATCTACGGAGAAATGTGGAGAGCTTGGCCGGCCAAAGACGGAAGGGGAATTGATCAACTTGCTTGGGCCGTAGAAGAGTTGAGACAGGATAAACATGCTCGAAATGTTATTGTCACTTCTTGGAATCCAGAATATCTTTATTCGATGGCCAAGCCAGGAGAAGGTTCTCGGTTTCCGATTTGTCACAACATGTACCAAATGAGTATAAAAGATGGCAAGCTCAATCTTCAGCTTTATCAACGAAGCGCGGATATGTTTCTCGGAGTGCCTTTCAATATTGGGAGTTATGCGCTGCTTTGTGTAATTATTGCGAAAATTTTAAATGTAAAACTAGGCGAGTTCGTTCATACTTTTGGTGATGCTCATATTTATGAAAATCATTTTGATCAAGTAAAAGAACAACTCTCGCGCGAACCAAAAAGTTTCCCAAATCTTTTCATTGATGATTCCGTAAAAGAGTTGATGGATTTTACGGCGGATAAAGTTAAACTTGAGAGCTACGATCCGCACGATGCCATCAAGGGTGAGCTAACCATTGCTGGGGGTCTTAAAGACAGAGATACAAAAAAATCTTAACCATTTCTTGGGTTTATTGACATCCAATTCGCTCGGGTGTAATCTCATTTCAAACCTCCACCCGCATGACAAGCACACTCGTTCAGCCCGTGACCGTTCACAGAACGAAGCCGGTTGGAGTACCTATTCAGAAGTCTCCAGCCAAGCCACCTTTTGACCCACCAGTACTTCCAGATGACGATGATGATGACGATGAACCGGAAAGGTTTTTTTATGGCCCTAAGGTTCTCGTGATAATCGTCATCTTGATTTCTGTCCTCTTTCTAGCCATCCGTCGTCGACTCATCAAAGATGATTTATGGGTGGAGAAGGTAGATAACTCGGCCGTGATATTGATTCAGGCTCGATAACCAACCCCCTCAGCCTTTCGAAAGCTCCGTTCGCGGGGCTTTCTCGTTTATGTTAAAATTGCGCCATGCCAAAATCCTATATACAAAACCAAGACAGGGAAGTCTATAAGGCGATAAAAGGGGAAGAGAAACGTCAAGCCGAGGGTTTGGAATTAATTCCTTCGGAAAATTATGTCTCACAAGCTGTGCTTGAAGCCAATGGTTCAGTATTTACGAACAAATATTCTGAAGGCTATCCAGGCAGGCGTTATTATGGCGGACAGGATTTTACCGACATCGTTGAAAACCTAGCGATCAAGCGCGCCTGCAAACTTTTCAAATGTAAATACGCAAACGTCCAACCGCTCTCCGGTGCGCCGGCAAACATGGCGGTTTATGCTGCGCTGCTTGAACCAGGTGACACAGTTCTCGGGATGGATTTGTCTCACGGCGGACATTTAACTCACGGACATCCGGTAACTTTCCCGGCAAAAGTTTTTCGTTTCGTTCGTTACAAAATGAAAAACGTAGAAACTGGTGAGATTGATTATGATGATTTGCGTAAAGTTGCTTTGGCCGAAAAACCCAAAATAATTCTGGCCGGATTTTCAGCGTATCCTAGAAATCTTGATTATAAGAAATTTGTAAAAATTGCTCGCGAAGTCGGGGCGATTACGGTGGCTGACATGGCGCACATTGCCGGACTTATCGCAGGCGGTGCTCTCGCCAATCCTTTTGATTCGGGGTTTGATGTCATCACCACGACAACCCACAAGACTCTTCGCGGTCCACGTGGCGGCATGATCTTGGTTCGTGAAAGCGTTGAAATAATTTCAAAAATAAACAAATCAATTTTCCCGGGACTTCAGGGCGGTCCGCACATGAACGTGATTGCCGGGAAAGCCGTAGCTTTTGGCGAGGCGTTAAAACCATCTTTCAAAAAATACGCTAAACAAATTTTGAAAAATGCCAAGGCGATGGAGAAAGTTTTGAAGCGTGAAAAAGTTCGGATGATTGGTGGGGGAACTGATAACCATTTAATCCTTGCTGACGTTTTCGGCTCGCTTGGTGTAACCGGCAAAGAAGCTCAGACAGTGCTCGATGAAGTTGGTGTAACTTTGAACATGAATGCTATCGCTGACGACACCAGAAAGCCACTTGATCCGTCCGGCATACGATTCGGAACTCCGGCTATAACTACGCGAGGATTCAAGGAGAAAGATTGCGCTCGCGTGGCCGAAATCATGATCGAAGTCCTTCGTAACAAAGATGACAAGAAATTGAAGGAAAAAGCCAAGGCCGAGATCAAAAAGCTCGCTAAAAAATTCCCGATACCGAAGAAATTCTAGGGCTTTTGACAAAATAGTAGGGAAGAGTAAACTTCTTTTCGAAACTAAACGATCACAAAACACCCCTACAATGAGGAACCCCGCTCGTTCACATCTTGCAAATGTCCGAGCCTGTCATCGATGGCTCGAGAACAAAATCGGTGAGGCCGTCGACATTGTTGTTTTTACCGGGTCTTCGGGACCGGTTGCACTGGTCGATTTCTTCGAAGGTGAATTCATCGAGAAAAAGTTGCCCAAGATCTTTCCGCAGCCATCGATCGTGGGTCACAGTCCGATCCTTCGGGTCGGAATGATCGGGAAACTCCGTGTTGCGGTGTTCTCTGGTCGTGCACATAGGAACGAAGATGCCGAGGATATTTATCGGACATCTATCGTGACTCGAGCTATTGCTCTGTGGGGTGTAAAGACCCTCATTATGACCAACGCTTCGGGAGCGCTGGACCCTCGGTACAAGGTCGGCGATGTTATTGTCGTGGACGATCACATCACTCTCTTTGCCGGGATGAACTCGCTTGTCGGAGATCCGAAAGTCATCGGGGTCTTCGGCGAACGGTTCCTCGACACAACCAATGTGTATGATAAGCGGCTCAGGCGCATTGCTCGTCGTGCGGGCAAAAAGGTGAAGGGGATTCGTGTGTGCAAGAATGGTACATATGTCATGGTGCCTGGACCGCGATTCGAAACCCCAGCGGAAGTCCGGATGCTGAAGAAGTTCGCGCACGCAGCAGGAATGTCAAGCGTCCACGAAGCGGAAGCCGCTCATCAGGCCAAGGTGCGTGTTCTACTGCTTTCGATGATCACTAACCCGACATTTGGGAAACGTCAGAAGAAGGGTAAGCTCATCTCTCACGAAGAGAACTTGCGTCAGGTCAAGAAACGCGATCGTCCATTTGCCAAGCTTTTGGTCCGTACGATCAAGGAGATCGGAAAGAAGTGAACTTGGTGAGACAGGCACAACAAGGGAGGGGTCTTCGGACCCCTTTTCCTTTTGTGCTAAGATAAGGTCATTAGAATTTAATTTAAAAATATGGAAAATGTTTACTTCTTGGGTAGGATAATTTTGGGAGTATACTTCCTCTACAACGCTTACAGTCACTTTGCAAATATCGAATCTTTGGCTGGTTACGCCGGATCAAAAAAAGTCCTACATCCAAAAATTGCTGTTGCTGTAACAGGGGCAATGCTTTTTATTGGTGGCGCGGCCGTGCTTACCGGTATGAGTTTGGCGCTTGGATGTTGGATACTTGTAGCGTTTCTTGTTGGAACAAGTTTCATGATGCACCAATATTGGAAAATCACAGATCCGATGATGAAGATGGGGGAGCGAATTAATTTCCAGAAGAACATGGCTCTCGTTGGCGCGCTTCTGATGATCATCGCTCTCGCGTCTTAGTAATAAAGATACAAGAAAAGCCCTATTTCTAGGGCTTTTCTTGGCTTTATCTTGCTTATTTTGTTATCGCCTTGAACTCAAGAGTGAATTCATCACCAATAACTTTGTCTCCAAGATCTGGGAAGAATTTTCCGGATCCGTATTTGATATCCCAGACGGTTCGATCGATTGTTGCCGTACCCATGATCGTGACTTTACCATTAGCCGTTACGACTTCAACAGGGAATGTTGTCGGATGAGTTGAGCCTTTGATGGTTAGGTTTCCCGTTAACATATAAGTATCTCCAGCTTCATGTGCCACAGTTGTGATGATAAATTTTGCTTCTGGGTATTTAGTCGTGTCAAAGAAATCGGGTGATTTCATGTGCTTAGCCTGGCTTGATAGGGCGTCCTCGGAATTTCCATTACCGGTCGAAGTTGTGGCGATTGTATTCATGTCAAAAACAACCTCACCCCCTGTAAGGACTCCTTTGTCGAAGATCGCATTACCAGATTTGATATTGATTGTTCCGGTATCGTAATAATCTTTGATCAGCGTCTTTGAGCCAGTCCATTTGGCAGTGCTTGCTGTGGTGTCAAATTCTCTTGCTCCTGCAATACTTGCATCAGTCGTACTAATATTACTTAGACTTGTATCCGGTGTTTGATCTGCAGTTTCATTTATTGGTGCGGTTGCCGGTTTTCGCATAACCAAAAATCCAACTATGACAATCGCGACCAAGATGATAAAAATAGTAAATCCTTTCATTGTGTCTTTAAATTAAACTTATAACAAAAATATTCTAACACAAACTAGATTTGGAAATGGTAAAATGATTTTTATGAAAAAGAAAGTCGTAACCGTCAACGATAAGATGCAAAAAGGCTATAAATATGAGCTTGTTGAGCCGATTGGCAAGAACTTCGCACCAGATTTTAAACCAGATCTGACACCGAAACAAATGCTTGCGCTTGGGGTCTTTGGGGGAGTTTATATGCGGGATTGTGTCAAAGAATTTCCAAAAGATTGGTTTACGCGTGCCAAATTTGCCAAAGGGGCGAGAGATGCAAAAATAAACCTATTCAAAATAAACGCTAGTCAGCCACTTTCTGTGTGGAAGAAAAAAGGTTGGATTTTCAAAGATGATCCGCGCGGATGGTTCCAGTGGTATTGCCGTTACTACATGGGCCGACGGTTGCCCAAAGAAGACGCGCGGCAAATTCGACGCTTCCATGCCATCCGTCGGCACTCTGGTCAAATCGCGGCAAATTGTACTCCGGGGGATATGTTTTGCCGTCCGCGACAGCGTCAGGCGCTCTTGCACTGGGCCTACGACAGTCGCAAGATTTAGTCTCTAATTTGTGCTAAAATTAGTTTATGGAAACGATTTATCTAGGGGCAGGATGTTTCTGGTGCACCGAGGCCGTTTTTAAAAACCTTCGGGGTGTAATATCTGTTAGTCCGGGATATATTGGCGGGCATGTTGAGAATCCGACGTACGAACAGGTTTGTACGGGTGAAACGGGTCATGTAGAAGTTGCAAAAGTTGAATACAATAAAAATATTATTTCAACCGAAGAATTGCTAGATGTTTTCTTTAATACCCACGATCCAACAAGTGTCGATCGACAGGGCGCAGATGTTGGAAGTCAGTATCGTTCAGCGATTTTTTATACAGAACACGAACAGAAAGAGATCGCCGATAAAATTATTGTTGATAGAAACAAACTTTTACCGGAGAATAAGAAAATTGTTACTGAAGTAATATTGGTACCAAATTTTTATCAAGCTGAAAGCTATCATCACGACTATTACCGACAAAACAAAGACAAAATGTATTGTAAACTTGTGATTGAACCGAAACTTAAACGTCTCGTAGATCAGCACGGGGATTTATTGAAAAACAAATGATTTATCCTGTTAGAGATAGCGAGGCTTGAAATAAAATTATAATATTGAACCACTTTATGAATTCAGAAAGAATCTCTAACGGGACAGGCATCATTGAGATTTTGAAAGGCCTTGTCCGAGACGCTTTGGAAAAATTAAATATTGAAGCTGACAAGATTATACTCGACCATCCGACAGAGCTTTCGCATGGCGATTATTCGACGAACGTCGCTATGATTTTAGCCAAAGTGACCAAGACCAATCCGATAGCATTGGCTGAAAGTATTGCCTCTGAGATTCCGAAACACGAAATGATTGAATCAGTTACAGCCGCGGCGGGTTTCGTGAATTTTCATTTAGCGCCAAAATTTTTCCAATCGGAAATTGGAAAAATTTTGGCGCAAACTTCCAGTTTTGGAAACTCAAACATTTATGCTGGTAAACACATTCTCGTCGAGCACTCTTCACCAAACCTTTTCAAACCTTTTCACGTTGGACATGTCATGAACAACTCAATAGGCGAGTCTGTTGCACGACTCGCTATCGCCTCCGGCGCCCGTGTCACCAAAATGTCATATCCATCAGACGTGTCGCTTGGAATTGGCAAAGCCGTTTGGGCGCTTCTCGAGCATGGTGTGGCCGAGCTCGAACAACTTCCAAATCTTTCTGACAAACTCGCTTTCTTGGGAACTTGTTACGTCGAAGGTACGAAGGCTTACGATGAAAATCCATCCATCATGCGTCGCGTCAAGGAAATTACCGAGATGATTTATGAACGAACTCCAGGAGTTGAATACGATGCTTACACTGCCGGCAAAGATATTACTCTTCAATATTTCCTCGACATTACCGAACGACTCGGATCAAAGTTCGATGATTTCGTTTATGAATCTGAGGCAGGAGATGTAGGTAAGAAAATTGTTTTACAAAATCTTGGAAAACCTGACCGGTCAGGCATATTCGAAGAATCAGAAAACGCCGTTATCTATAAAGGTGAAGCTGACGGACTTCACACTCGCGTATTTATCAACGCCGAAGGTTATCCGACATATGAAGCCAAAGACATTGGACTTTTGTGGCTGAAATTTGAAAGATACAATCCAGATATTTCTATACTCGTGACCGATAGGGAACAAGCTCGATACTACGAGGTTGTTTTGGCGGCGGCTGGAAAAATTGAAAAATCTTGGCAAGAAAAAACTTTACACAAAACTCACGGACGTATGAGTTTTAAAGGCAAGAAGATGTCTTCACGCCTTGGCGGCGTGCCAACTGCAGCCGATGTACTAGAAACAGTTTTGGAAGAAGTCAGAGAACATTCAGAATTAAATGGAGAAGAAGCCGATGCTGTCGCAATCGGCGCGCTCAAATTCACAATTCTCAAAACTATGGCCGGCAAAGATATCAATTTCGATCCAGAAACATCGCTTTCTTTTGAGGGTGATTCTGGACCGTATCTTCAATACACTAACGCGCGTATAAATTCTGTTTTAGAAAAAGCTCTTGAGGCGGGTTTCGTGCCGAAAGCTGAAAAAACCGTTGAAGATTTGCCAAGCGATGTCGAAAAACTCGTGACGCGTTTTCCGGGAGTCGTCGAACTTGCCATTAGCGAATGGGCACCACACCATCTTGCTACGTATCTTCTCGGGCTCGCTCGTGCTTTTAACTCTTGGTACGGTAATACAAAACTTATTGATCCTGAAAATAAAAACACCGGTTATAATTTAGCGCTAGCAAAATCCGTTGGAATTGTCATCCAAAATGGTCTGCAACTTCTAGGTATAAAATCTCCAGAGCGAATGTAGAAGCTACGAAGACCGATCGGGTGATCGGCCTTCAGGCTTGAGTGCTCTGTTCTTTTTTCAGAACAGCTTTGTAGAGGTGTTTCGAAATAGTTCGCAGGGGTATCCACCGGTTGAAATTCTTCTTGTATCTGTATTGGAGGGAGGAGACATATCTGCACGCATTTTTGCGAACGTCCTTAATTGCATACAGGTCTATTTCGACGTAGTTCTTGATCATCCGATGAAGTCTCCAACGGATGATCCAATTGCGGATGATCCAGAAGAGTTTCATCTTGTGGGCTTTGCTCATTTTATAACCCAAAAATCTCGTTTTTACAAACTTTTTTAAAGGCCGGATATGTGTTAAATTCTACTGTATGGAATCCCGATAGTAATAGCGGTCGCTTTCGGGGGAATTGCGAGCAGTATTAATTTTAAAGACCGCGACGATCACTATCGGGATGGAAAAGGACGCAGTAGAAGCAAAGAAGTCTGATGCCGCTTTGAAAGAAGAAGCGGTCCTTAAATTCTGGACGGAAAACAAAATTTTTGAAAAAACTCTAAAAAAAGATGCTCCAAAGGGCGAATTCGTGTTTTTCGAAGGTCCTCCAACGGCCAACGCTAAGCCGGCGCTTCATCACCTCGAAGCTCGCGCTTTCAAAGACGTTATTCCTCGTTACAAAACGATGCAGGGATTTCATGTACCACGTCGCGGGGGATGGGACACGCATGGACTTCCGGTAGAACTTCAAATCGAAAAAAAGCTCGGACTCAATTCCAAGAAAGCAATCGAAGAATACGGTATCGAGAAATTCAACGCTGAATGTAAACAAAGTGTTTTTGAATACATCAAAGATTGGGAAGACTTTACTGATCGCATCGGATACTGGGTCGACAAGAAAAATGCCTATTTCACTTTCAACAATTCTTACATCGAATCTTTGTGGAATGTTTTGGCCGAAGTCGAGAAAAAAGATCTTCTCTACAAAGATTATCGAGTTGTGCCGTGGTGTGCGCGTTGCGGAACACCTTTGGCCTCACACGAACTCGCGCAAGGTTACGAAGATGTAAAAGATCTTTCGATATTCGCAAAATTCCCAATCAAAGGTTTTGATAAAGCATATTTCGTAGCTTGGACGACGACGCCTTGGACGCTTCCGGGTAACGTCGCGCTTGCTGTTGGAAAAGATATTGATTACGTCGAAGCCAAAGTCGGCGAGGAAATTTTGGTTGTGGCCAAAGAACGTCTCTCGGTTATCACCACGCCTTATGAAATTGTTGCAGAGCATAAAGGAAGTGAGATGGTGGGCATGGAGTATACTCCTCTTTACAATTTCATCACGCCAAATGACAAATCTTATAAAGTTTACGCGGCGGACTTTGTTACCACCGTTGACGGAACAGGTATTGTTCACATTGCGCCAATGTACGGAGCCGACGACTTCGAGCTTGGAACAAAAGTCGGACTTCCAAAAGAACACGTTGTTGGGCTCGATGGAAAATTTGTTGCCAATACTGGATTCTTCTCTGGACGTTTTGCTCATGAAAAAAGCGAAGATGGTAAACCAACTCTAGCCATCGACGTGATCAAGGACTTGCAGACAAGAGGACTATTTTTTGATAAGAAAAATTACGAACACACGTATCCTCACTGTTGGCGATGTAAAACTCCGCTCATTTATTACGCACGTGACTCTTGGTTTATTGCCGTGGAAAGTCTCCGAGATGAGTTGGTCAAAGAAAACGAGAAAATAAATTGGGAACCGTCGCACATCAAAGAGGGAAGATTTGGGGAGTGGCTCAAAGGTATCAAAGACTGGGCGATTTCGCGTGAGCGTTATTGGGGTACGCCGCTTCCGATTTGGATGTCAGAAGATGGCGATAGGATTGTGGTTGATTCGATTGAAACACTTCGCAAACATACTCAAACATCTGGAAACAAATATCTAGCCATGCGTCATGGTTATGGACAACACATGATAAACGGTGGCGTTGTAAGTTCTATCGATCATGATTCATATCACCTAACAGACGAAGGCCGGGTTGGTGTCCAAAAAAGTGCACAAAACCTGAAAGGAAAAAATATTACGAAAATATTCGCTTCGCCTCTTATTCGTACACGCGAGACGGCAAACATTGTCGCCGAAACCCTGGGTATTCCAAAAGAATCTATTGTCGTTGACGAGAGAATTCGAGAATATGATTTTGGAGATTGGGATGGTAAGCCGTACCCGGAATTTGCGGAATATCGAGACAAGAACGTGACGAGCTACGATCAGAAACTCGGAGAGACAACACTTCTCGAGGTTAAAAAGCGCGTTGGAGATTTTCTCTACGAATTAGAATCTAAATACAAAAATGAAACAATTTTAATCGTCTCTCACGGAATTTTCTTTGAAACTTCTGCTGCTGTTTTGGCTGGTGCGAACAACAAGGACTCACTTGACGTGCTATTTAAAGAATTCAAAAACAATCGCATTCAACCAGCCGAAGTTCGCGAACTTGATTTTATTCCTCTTCCGCACAACCAAAATTACGAACTCGATCTCCATCGACCCTTCATAGACTCAATCGTTCTTGAAAAAGATGGTGTGGAATATCGACGCGTCAAAGAAGTTATGGATGTTTGGTTCGATTCTGGCGCCATGCCGTTTGCCCAAGTTCACTATCCATTCGAAGGTCAAAAGGGAGGACTCTTCAAAAAAGATACTTTGCCTTATCCGGCTGACTTTATTTCCGAAGCCGTTGATCAAACTCGTGGATGGTTTTACACATTACACGCTGTCGGCGTTCTAATGGGTCGCGGACGAGCTTACAAAAATTGTATTTGTCTTGGACACATTCTCGACGCCCAGGGTAAAAAGATGTCAAAGTCTATCGGAAACATCGTAAACCCTTGGGAGATGATGGACAAATATGGCGTGGATACACTCCGACTCTGGATGTATTCGGTGAACCAACCAGGTGATTCGAAAAACTTCGACGAGAAAACCGTGGCGGAACTTCGCAACAAGGTATTCAACTTGTTCTACAATGTTCTCGCTTTCTATGAATTGTATCGAGACCAGTCTTTGGAAGAGGGGGATGTTAAATCAGAAAATGTTCTCGATGTTTGGATCATGGCCAGATTCCAAGAGCTTACAAATTCTATGACGGAAAGTCTCGACAGTTACAAACTCTTGGAGCCAGTTCGAGCCTTGCGTGATTTTATCGATGATCTGTCGACTTGGTACTTGCGACGTTCACGTGATCGATTGAAAGATGGCGATGCTGGGGCTAAAAAAACTTTGTATTACGTTCTTAAAAACACGGCTAAATTGCTGGCCCCGTTTGCACCTTTTGCGGCCGAAGATATTTGGCAGAAACTAAAAAATTCAAAAGATGCTGAAAGTGTGCACTTGGCGCATTGGCCAAAGGCTGAGAAAGTTGATGAGACCGTTTTGAGTGAAATGGAGACGGTTCGCAATCAATGCGCTACCGGAAACATGATTCGAAAAGAAGTAGCAATTCCGTTGAAACAACCACTTGCCACATTTTTCGTGAAAGATGTTTTGGAAAAATATTCTGACTTAATCAAGGAAGAATTGAATGTGAAAGAAATAAAACAGGGAAGTGAAGTTTCGTTTGATACGAATATCACTCCAGAACTAAAACGCGAAGGCGATTTCCGAGAATTCTTGCGAAGTGTTCAGGGACTTCGTAAAGATGCGAATCTTTCACCAAATGAACTTGTGATACTTGTCGCCCCAGAATCGAGTAAAGAATTAATCAAAGGATTTGAAGACGAACTTAAAAAAACGGCTGGATTAAAAGAAATAAAGTTTGGTGGAGAAGAAGTGATGATTGAAAAATAATGTCCCACACGATTTACAATACCGAAGCATTTGTAATTTCCAGCCGAAATTCTGGCGAGGCAGATCGAACTTTCAAATTGTTTACCAAAGATTTTGGCGTTATATCCGCCAAGGCGACCGGCATTCGAAAAGTTGAGTCACGACTGCGATTCTTCGTCCAAGATTTCAAATACATCGACGCGAGTCTGGTCAAAGGTAAAAATTATTGGCGACTTGTTTCGGCACGACCAATCCACGATCTCAATTCTAGGAAATCTCTCACGACCTCGTCTCGTATCCGAA
>CAZSFS010000005.1:0-24717 GCA_964606255.1 uncultured Candidatus Saccharibacteria bacterium
ATCTAAAAGCTAGAAAAGATATGGACGACGCAATGTTCATCCAATTCGGGAAAAATAAAAATAGTAAAGGTGAAATGCGCCTAACTCCCCGCTCGATTGAACGACTGGTTAAAAAATACGCCATCATGGCCGGCATTTCGAAAAAAGTCACGCCTCACGTCATCCGCCACTCATTCGCCACAGATCTCCTCCAAAACGGCGCCGACATCCGTAGTGTCCAAATTATGCTCGGCCACGCCAACATCGCCACGACCCAGATATACACCCACGTCACTGACACCCAACTTCGGCAAGTTCATAAGGAGTTTCATTCGAGGAGAAAGAAATAAGCCTTGTTTTATAAGGGTTTCTAGCTTGACAAGCAAGCTACTTTGTGATACTATACACCCAAACCTTGAAACACCACAACCATGAAAACGACACTCTCCGCCCTACTGAAAGATGGCTATAAAGCCACGATGCAAAAGGGTATCTGTTTGTTCCTGTCGAAAGTGACGAATGACTACCGTGAAAAACGAGAGGAGGTCATCTGGAACATCCAAAGCGACAAGATCATTGATCACAGCACAGGGCGCTGCGGGATCAAAACGTTCCCGGGCAACCTCTACTGCCAGGTCAAACGCGATGGTGGACTGGGTATCCTGAACACCAAGACCGGACATCTGGAGATCTCATCCGAGTACAGTGAGATACGACAGGTTCACAAACGTTTCTTCATCATCTGTACTGACAGGATGGGAAGCGTGATGGATTCAGCCACAGGAAAGATCATTGCTCGTGGCACTTCCGGATGGATCCGCTCCATCAAATACGCGATGGGTCCATACCTGGAGATCGACGGCGAGGTATTCAATGCCAAGACCGCTGAAAAGGTCGAGGGTGTCTCGTACCACCTGCACGGCTACTATTTCCAGCTGGAACATCAAGATGATGACACTTCCGGCATTGTGAACCTTCTGAACGGCAAGAAGCAGATCGTAGCCCTGCGACGCGTCAACTTCAAGCACATGGGCAGCTCGTACTTCTCCGTCATACAGTATCTTGGCGGATCACGAAAGAAGTACTCCGTCCTGAACTTCCGAACTGGCAAGATCACCAAGATCGCCTGACCAACCCCGCACATTGAAAAAGCCCCGATCACTCGGGGCTTTTCCATTTCTATTATTCAGCTTTAGGAGTTTCTTCTTTTGGAGTCTCAACAACTTCGTTTTCCATTTCTTCTTCAGATACAACGAGTTTTTCTGAGGCTGTGAGTCCGAAGGCTTTCAATTTCTTTCGAACTTCCTTGTTAGTCTTGTCTTTAAGGAAGTAAAGTTTTGATCGGCGAGCCTTGGCACGTTTAACGAGTTCGATTCGGTCGATTGATGGTGAGTGTAGTGGGAAAATTCTTTCAACTCCGACACCGTTCGAGACCTTGCGAACAGTGATTGTAGAACCCATTTCTGAACCATGTTTACGAGCGAGAACAAGTCCTTCAAAAGCTTGTAGACGAGTCTTGCCCTTTTCCTGAATCTTTGAAAAAACACGGACGGTATCCCCTGATCGAATGTCGAGTTTTTTGACCATATCGGTCGAAACTGGTGAAAGTTTTATAGCTGTTTTTGTCATATAGATTGCTCGACTTTAGCATAGGAATAATTCTTATGCAATAGGGAGAAAGTAGAAGACCCCGGAGCCGATCGGCCCGGGGTTCCTACGTGAGCAGTCTCTCCATCCATCCCTAAGAGATACCGTCAGGCTTACCCAACAAGTCACGAAGCATTTTTGCTTCATCGAAACGGGCCTGGTCGCCGTTCTTCTCGTAACTATTGGCCAAGTTATTCAACTGACGACGAATGCTATCGATGTTCGTGCACGGGGCATAGAACGATGGTTGTGGCTTGATCTTGAGTTTGGCCAAAAACTCATTGATCTCGTTGCGTCCCAAGATGTCGCCTCTGCTGAAAGCATTGATGTAGAAAAGCGGGTCCTCTCCACCAAGACCCTCCTCGTCCATATAAGCCAGCACGAAGTGGTTAGGTAGATTCACCCCATATATTGGCAGGTTGAGATCCTGGGCCAATATCTGGTAGATGATGGCGAGTGAAAGTGGGTTGCCTTTATGCGTCTCGAGCACTTCGTTGATGAAGTTGTTCTTCGGTGCGTGGTAGTTACGTTTATCGCCATCGAAGCCGTGGAGATCGAAGAAAATGTAATTGAGTACACGCACTTTTTCGAAGGCGGTAAGGTTGTCGTTCAACTTAAGCAAGATTTGCTGCCGGAGGGCAGCGAGTCTGGCTTTCACCTTGCCTTCGTCCAAGTCCGGGTAACGGTAACGGCTGACGATCAGCGTTCCCTCGAGCAGGTTTTCACCGCCTGCATCACGCCACACTTCTAATCGCTTCGTTACCGAAGAAATGTGAATGTGGTGAAGGAGATCCTCGATTCGATTGCGGAACAAGTCGCCCAAGTCTTCGTCCTCCCACGCTTGCTCGAGCTCAGGAACCATACTATCGCCAAGCTCCACGATGCGTTCGCGTACTTGCGAGTAGACAGTCTCGTCAGGATCGTCGATCAAGGTGATCAACGCCTGGATTTCACCTTTTCTGGTTGCCATGTTGATCAGGGTTTAAGGATGGTTGTGGAAGATCTCTGATTTTAGTTCTAACACTTTCGAGCTTGCTATTCAAGAGTCGAAATAACTTTTAGAAAGTCTTCCGGATAAGGGGCGTCAAAAACCCGCTCTACTCCTGATGGGTCGGTAAATTTAATCTGGCGAGAATGAAGGGCGGTTCGATCAAAGCCTAGTACTTTTGGCTTGCCTTCGGCGTACAAAGAGTCGCAGATTATTGGGTGATTCATGTATTTCATGTGTACACGAATTTGATGGGTTCTTCCGGTCTTTGGACTAAGTTCAAGTAAGGTAAATTTATGACCGTTATCCTCGAAACGTGACAAAACCTTGTAGTCAGTTATTGCTGGTCGTTCTTGACCGCGACGTCCGCGTTGAGCTGACCATTTTCGAAAATCACTTTTCGAACGAGCAATCGGCGCATCAATGGTATCCTCTTCTTCTTTGACACTTCCCCACACAATCGCGGTATACGACTTCTGGACATCACGGTCTTTGAAGGCCTGTTTGAAAAATTCAAAAGATTCGGGATTCTTGGCGATGATCATGACGCCAGAAGTTTCGCGGTCGAGGCGGTGAACGATGCCCGGGCGTTTGATCGTTATCTCTCCCCCGCCTTTGCTAACGAGAACGAGTGGCTCCCCAACGTTTTCGATCTCGGGGTAATTTTCCATAATCCAATCAACGAGCGTTGACTCCGTCGTTTTGCCGTCAGCGTGAACAACCAAACCAGCGGGTTTGTTAATGACTAAATAATCTTGATTTTCGAATATGATTTCAGGCATGGGTTGATATTACACTTTTTTTGGATTTGAGGTAAGATTAGAGAAAGCTTATAAGATTTAATACAAAATATATGGAGAAACCTGATTTTCACAAGAAAGAAGAAGGAGACGCTAAAGATTTCGTGCTCAACCCAGACGGAAGCTTGTCAGAGGGGGGAGAAATGACGCAAGAAGACTGGGAGGCACGAAGAGAAAGATAATAAATCAAAAACACCCTCTCGGGTGTTTTTGATTTTGTGCGTGTCTTTGGACTCGGTCACAAATAATTTTCTTTCAGAAAATTTTCGCGACCCCGCCTCGCCCGTCCTACGGACATGGCTCCGGCTTTCGAGTCCCTCACGCGCCGTGCGCAGGCACGGCGCTAGGCCGCCCACTGCTCCGCAGTGTGCGCCCTGAGGGACTCGAACCCCCGACCTTTCCGGTGTAAACGGATTGCTCTACCAACTGAGCTAAGAGCGCTAAACATTTGCTAATTTAACATCTAATCTAGCCAAAAGCAAAGGCATAGAGACTCGCTAAATTTTGTGATAATATGCAGTTCATCCCTCCCGTAGTTCAATGGATAGAACAGGACTCTTCTAAGGTCTTGATGTAGGTTCGATTCCTGCCGGGAGGACAATTAACTTATCGCGAGTCCCAGAGCCACGGCGTATTTATAAGAATCTTTTTTGTTTATAACAGGTACGTTTATTGAGTCTAGCTTTAGATTTACAAATATATTTGCCTGAATAATTGGAATCTTGGTTTCGCGTGAGATGTAATCAAGAAAATCTTGATCGGACGCTCGAGAACCGCAAATTAACACGTGGTTAAAACGTTCTTTGTGTCGATCGTACCAATCAATATAAAGTCGATTTAGATTTGAAATTATGGAGTGGTTGGCTGGATCGCTAGTGTAAAATTTGGAATCGATATTTGGCGCAAAGATTAAATAGTTTGTTTCGGATTTCTCCGCGTCAACGACGAGAAAACTCGTGTCGGCAGTGTCTGGAACAAGCGCAAACTCAAGCGGCTTGGCAGGAGATATAATCTTGGCTGGTTTTAGACCAGCAGATTTTAGAAGTTCCGAACACTTTTTCTCGTCCGAACCAATTGGTATTGCTACGTTTATGATTTTGCTTTTGAGATTTTTCTTTATGTCACGAAAGTATTGGATAAGCGTAGTATCGTCTGGCTCAACACCATCAAAAGTCACTTCCCCATATGCAATGATTCGATCGATTCCGTTTTTATTATCGAGCTCAACAAACCTGATGCAATCAGATCTAATGTCGATGCCGGTAACTTTTTTTGATTGGCCAAAGATGCCGAACATGATTCTATTGTAACATTTTAAAAACCCGAGCTAGTTACTCTACTTTATATAGACAACAAAAATCGCAGCAATGATAAGCGCAAGCGCGACCCAGAGAAAAATGCTCAAGTGACGATAGATAATTCGAGCGATTCGTACTCCAAAAATCTTCATGAGGAATCCCACCATGAAAAACCGAGCAGAACGAGCAATGACGTAAGCGATGAAGAAAATTCCTGGATTAATTTTGAATAGTCCAGCAAGGAGATTAAAGAGTTTGTCAGGAATTGGGGTAATGGCGGCAATCAAAACAGACCAAAAGGCGTGCTGCTCGAATACAATCTTGGTCTGGTCAAACCATTCTTGGAAATTATAAAGCTCAATTATTTTGGCACCCAGGGTGTCGAAGAAAAGGTAGCCAATGAAATAACTAACCATCCCTCCGAGAACCGAGAAAACTGAAGTGATGAAGGAATAGTACGCCCAGCGTTTAGCTTTGTTCGTCGCCAAAATCGCAATCAAGATAAAGTCCGGCGGGATTGGGAAAAATATCGCTTCGAAAAATGAAATTACCCCCAAAGCAATAGCTGCTTTTGGACTGTCGACGTGTGTGACAAACCAATCTTTAAGTTTTTCTTTGTGGAAGAAGTCTTTAAAAGTCATTTTACCTAGCCTTACTTCCTGGATTAACGTCTGATTCTGGAACCAAAAATACCGGTTCGCCGTTTAATCCGTCGACCGCCACAACCATGCCTTGTGATTCAAATCCACGAATCGTGCGAGGTTCCAAGTTTGAAACAAATACCAATTTCTTACCAATAAGTTCTTCAACGTTTGGATAATATTCACGAATTGCTGAAAGAATTTGTCTAGGATTTTCCTCGCCAAGATCTACCATGAATTTATAGAGCTTGTCGGCACCTTCTACAATTTCGCCAGAAACAATTTTCCCGACTTTCATTTCAACTTTTTTAAAATCAGCATACGAAATCTGATTAGTTTCGGGTTTTACAACTTCATTTTTTATTTCTTCTTCCATAAAATTATTTTCTATCTAAAAATCTTTGAAGTATTAATGCTGCGGCTGAATCGTCTTTTTTTGGCGCTTTTTCTTTTTTGCTTTGGCGCGCAATCGGCTTCTTCCCTCCTGCCTGACTCACGTGCATCGATGTCATAAATTCTTTTTCCATAAAAACTTCCAGACCGAATTCTTTTTCCAAATCTTCTCTGAACTTTTTAACTTGAGACGCAATCTTGTTCTCTCCCGGATCACCCAGGACAATCGAGCTTACGCCTTCTTCATGAATAAGACTGGCCAAAGCTTTCAATATTTTATCATTGTTCGGCAAAACCCCTCGAGGAAAAGCAAAGCCAGCGCCCTCATCGGAAACCGCAACACCGATATTTTTTGTTCCGTAATCTAGCCCTAGAATTCTCATAATATAGAGAATAGCAGAATTCCAGATAAATTGCTCACGGGGCTTGAATTTGGAAACGTTTTTCTATAGACTAGCACCATTGCGGAGAAGGAGGTGTGGCTGAGATGGGCGAGACAGAAACTGCTTTCTGTCGAGCCGGCACGAAGTGCCGACCACGAAGCTACACGTCCCGAATGGCGACAATCCAATATTGGAGGTGTGGCTGAGTGGTTGAAGGCACCTGTCTTGAAAACAGGAGACTCTTTACGGGGTCCGTGAGTTCGAATCTCACCGCCTCCGCATAAAACATAAAACGGCCCGTCGGGCCGTTTTATGTTTGCTAAAATTTTATTTGTGTTTTATCTCTCTCTTAGAAATATGGTAATAGTAGATGATATCCAAAATTCCAACAGTGCTTATCAGAAACAGAACAACAAACCAAAGCATGTCGTTCTTGCGCCCAGCCTTCCAGAGCGCCAAGCCCTTCCAGATCATCGTCCAAATGACAAGCAAAACAAAAAGTAATTTATTTTCTATCGTAAGTCCCGACAAAGCAATCATATCCATTTGTTAACAATAACATAATCATCTAGACACACTCAAGCTTGTGCGTATTTTTATATTTTTCTGATAAAATTAAAAGAGGATGAATCGAAAAATTATAGGAGCAACAATTTACGCTTGGGAAGCTTTTGAATACAAAGATCGTGACCTGAAGACCGACTGGTTTTGGGCTCTTGGTATTATCGCACTCGCTGGAAGTGTAGCTTCTTTTATTTATGGCAATTTTTTATTTGGGGTTTTTATCATTTTGGCATCCGTCGCAGTAGTATTTTTCGGAACAATCAAACCAAAACGCGTAAAATATGAAATAACCGAAGGCGGTATTATATACGAAGGTAATTTCTATCCGTTTGAAACACTTCACGCATTTTTCTTAAACGAATTTGACGAAACAGACAAAAAACTTCTGATAAAATCCGAGAGATTTTTCGTTCCTATTCTTACTTTACCTTACGACGACGACACGACAGGTAATGCTATTTATGAAGCGCTCTCGAACATCATACCTGAAGAACCCTTGCAAGAACCTTGGGGACACCTTATTATGGAGCGGCTCGGCTTTTAGCCAAGATTTGCTCCCGTAGTTCAATGGATAGAATTCAAGTTTGCGGTACTTGCGGTCCAGGTTCGATTCCTGGCGGGAGCACAAAAGACACAAACACTGCGACGACTCGCAGTTTTTGTGCTTTTGTGTTGGCCAGAGCGATGTTTTTGTTTGAGCGAAGCGAAAGGCAAAAACCGCGAGAAGGGGGATAAAAACAAACTGCTTTGTTTTTATCCCGATCTTGCGCAGCAGGAATTTCCGTTGTCGAGCTTGCGAGACAGAAAATAGGTGGGCCGCAAAATTTCCGTCAGGAAATTTATGTGTGACCACAAAAAAGAAGCGGAGAAATGGAAGAAAAAATTTAAGAAATATTTCGCTGTCTCGAAAGACTATGTGTGGTAAAAATGTTATTATTAATTTATGCCAAATAATTCAAATTCAAGCCAAGAATTAGAAAAACTAAAAAGAAGCCTCGAGGCCGAAGAGCGCGAGGAGAAAAATTTAGAAAAAGAAGAAAAAGTTCTGGAAGCTGAAATTCAAAAAGAAGAGCGTGAGCTAGACAAAAAAAAGACTGAATTAAATCAAGTAAGGGCTAAATTAAATCATCTGAAAGGCGAAAAACAGAGACAACAACAGGATCTCGGCCGACTTTCTAGAGGAATTATCAAATAAATCAAAAATCCCCACGTCTGACGTGGGGATTTTTGATTACTTTGTCATTTTTGAAAGTTTTGCTTTCTTGCGAGCCGCAGCAGATTTACTGATGACTCCGCGCTTGGCTGCCTTGTCGATAGCCTGGTAGGCAGTCGATAACATTTTCTTGGCGTCAGCTTTTTTGTCGTCTTTGACGAGCTTGGCCACAGCCTTGACTGACTCTTTGGCCGCCTTTCGACGAGCATCATTGAACACTCGCTTTCGTTTGGAAACTCGAAGGGCCTTTTTTGCTGATTCTATTCTTGGCATTTTGCTAAGTATTAAGTAGTAAGTATAAAGTATTAGATTGCGGTTCGTAATTCGCGACACGAACGTTCGAACACGGTTATAATACCAGTTATTTCAAGAAAGGCAACCACTCTTTAGTATGGTAAAATCATTATACGGAAGATCTACTTCCTACTTACTACTTTCTACTTACTAGCAAATGATCGCCCAAATAACCGGGAAAATCACCCAAAAATCTGACAAATATCTCGTCGTTTCGACCGGCGGAGTTGGATATCAATTATTCGTTTCGACCGACATCCTGGCCAAGTCTCCCGCCGTTGGATCTTCTATTGAACTTTGGACATATATGGTTGTTCGCGACAATGCGATGGAACTTTTCGGCTTTGAAACGATAGACGAGAAGAACTTTTTCGAACTCTTACTTTCCGTCTCCGGCATCGGTCCACGAAGCGCGCTTTCGATTCTCTCAATCGCGCCGATGGAAACTATCAAAAAAGCTATCGGCTCCGGCGACACATCATACCTAACCAAAGTCTCTGGAATCGGCAGAAAGACTGCTGAGAAAATCGTCGTTGAACTTCGCGACAAACTATCAGCCCTGGGACACAAAGACGAGACAGGAAGTTTGCGCGGTGAATCAGATGTTCTCGAAGCCTTGCAATCACTCGGTTACTCACTAAACGACGCCAGAAATGCAGTCAAAGAAATTCCAGAAACCATTTCTGGCACCAATGCTCGTGTCAAAGAAGCTCTAAAAATTCTCGGAAGATAAAAATGCCCGAATTACCCGAAGTCGAAACAACCGTAAGGGGTTTAAACGAAACCGTAAAAGGTTTAAAAATTATTGATGCTTGGTCATCACTTCCCTCAAAATCACACCGCAAGACCGACGAAGTAAAAAATCTCTCTTTCTGGAATAAATTTAAAAAAGATATTGTTGGCAAGAAAATTTTGCGCGCCGAAAGAATTGGCAAAAATATACTTATTCACCTAACCAATCCTTCGACTTCGCTCAGGATGAATGAGAATCTTACGATTCTCATTCACATGAAAATGACCGGACATTTGATGTACGGTAAGTATCGCGTTGGTAAAAAATCTGATGGTGAAGAATCTCACACGTGGCCATGGTGGGCTGACGACAAAGCCCTCCAAGATCCATATAACCGTTTCATCCGAGTCTTGTTCAAACTGAATAACGGCCACTCCCTTGCCTTCTGCGATTCTCGAAAGTTCGGCAAAGTCACTCTTTTCGAAACACTGGAATCGCGAAAGACGAAACATTTAAAAGACATTGGGATCGACGCGCTTGATCCAAAGATGGATTACAAAACTTTTAAATCACGACTCATGAAACGTGAGAGCGGTCGGATCAAGAACATCCTGATGGATCAAACGCTCATCGCTGGCATTGGAAATATCTACTCTGACGAAATGCTCTGGGAGGCCGGCATTCATCCCGAAGAACAAGTAAAGAAAATCCCGGAAACAAAATGGAAAATTATGTTTTCTGTTATGAAACCGCTTTTGAAACGTGGAATTAATTTTGGTGGAGATTCAACGTCAGACTATCGCAACATCTACGGTCTACCTGGTAAATTCCAAAACAAACATCATGTCTACCGAAAAACTGGTAAACCTTGCGCGCGACCGGGTTGCAAGGGTGTTATAATTAGAAAAGTTGTTGGTGGCCGCTCAGCGCATTTTTGCTCAGTCCACCAACCTTTAGAAAAATAATTTTTTAATTTTATGGCATCAGGTAGTGGTAATTCAGACATTTGGTGGTTTATAGGAATTCTTGCGATTTTTTTTCTACTTTGGGTTTCAGGTGGTGGACCACAGAGAGCCGAAGAACAGGGTCTCGGTGAAGTAAAAATTGGACAAAAATACACCAACCAAAATCAAAAATGGAGCGAGGAGGACAAAACCCCAACATCAACACCGAACCCAACGCCAAGCGATGAACCAAAATACAGCCGCGATGGACAAATCATTTACTAGAAGGATCGCTCCGCAAAACATAAAATTTCTTTGTCTTTGCGAGATACGCGCCAATTTCCCCTAAGTAGCACTCGGGAAAATTAGAGGCGCGTCACCTCACGCCTCTTCGGGCTCCGGGTTGGTTCGCAGACAAAGAAATTTTATGTTTTGCTCCACTTAAAAGTAACGGGCGGGCTTTGCAATACTTTGTTTGAGTAATTGCTGATAGAATAGAACTGTAATCCAAATTCTACAAATCCAAAAACCGAAATAAAAAAATTCCGGTCGCTACAGAAACGTTGAGCGACTCTTTGTTTCCAGCCATTGGTATCTCCGCCACAGCGTCACATGCATCCAAAATTTCTTTTGGCAGTCCGGTGACTTCGGGGCCCAAAATTATCAAATTCTTTTCTTTGGGCAAAATATTTTTGTAATCAGTCGAATTTTTGGATTGTTCGAGCGCGATTTTGAAATGATCTGGATATTTCTTTAAGATTTCCAAAGTATTTTCCGCATGTTCCCAGGGAATTGTTTTTTCAGCTCCCAAAGCGGTTTTGGCAATATCAGCTTGAACTCGACCAAAGCGATCAATCGGATCGGGGGTTGTACCGACCAAATAAATTTTAGAAATTCCCGCCGCGTCAGCGGTGCGGAAAATTGAGCCAACGTTATGCGTGCTTCGGATATTATCGAGAATTAGAATCGTTTTCATAAAATAATTAGAGTGGTCACGAGTCATTTGTGTGGTCACACATAAATTTCCTGACGGAAATTTTGCGCGACCCCGCCTCGCGGTTTTTGCCTTTTGCTTCGCAAAAACAAAAACATCGCTGTGGCTGGCACAAAAGCACGAAATTCTGCGCAGGCAGAATATTCGTGTCTTTGGTGCCCTCGCTAGGGATCGAACCTAGGACCTTCTCCTTAAAAGGGAGCTGCTCTACCAGCTGAGCTACAAGGGCATGCGATAAAAAATAACATACTTGTCTTCTCGGGTCAATTTATTTTAATTGCAAAATTCTCCCCTAGACCCTAAAATGTGTTCATATTAGCTTTTGGTCTTAAACTTTAATGAATAAACAAACAATCATTTCAATCGGAATTATCGTTGTCGCCGTTGTTGTCGCCCTGGTTTTACTCCAAAAAGCCAGCAACAAGCCAAACCCACTTGATGGTTTCGCGGCATGTCTAGGTGAGAAAGGTGCCACCTTTTATGGAGCTTTCTGGTGCCCTCATTGCGCTGATCAAAAGAAACTCTTTGGTACGGCTGTAAAATATTTACCTTATGTTGAATGTTCTACCCCTGACTCCAAGGGTGTAACAGAGGTCTGCGTCAATGCTGAAATCAAAAGCTATCCAACTTGGGACTTTGCCGACGGCACACGACAAACCGGGGTCATTTCTCTTGAAGGCTTGGCCGAAAAAACTAGCTGCGCTCTCCCAACGGACGAAGAGATCCCTGAATCAACCGATATTGGCGGCACATCAGAGGCCGTAGCAGAATAAAAACATGAGTCCCGATAGTGACCGCGGTCACGGGACGTGGGGTATAATATGAGTGCAGAATTTAAGTAATTATTAAGATTTTAACCTAACGGGTTGTGGAAAGACCGCGACCTGTCACTATCGGGATGAACGCTGATACTATCAACACGGTCAATTTCGTTTTTGCTATAGGAACATTCCTATCTATAGCCGTTTCTTTGGTGCTTCTTATTGGCCTATTTACCAAAGACAGAGGTCCGATATACGCCTGGACGGCCAAAAACGCCTTATTTTTGGTGTTTTTGATCTCTTTGGCTGGGATGGCTGGGAGTTTAACCTATCAATTCATTGGATTTGTGCCTTGCCCGCTCTGTTGGTACCAGAGAATTCTCATGTATCCGGTCGCCATAATGTCCTTTATCGCCCTGGTAAGACGTCGAGCGACGGAAATCTGGGATTACGTCTTGGTTTTATCGGTCATTGGCGGACTTATCGCCATTTGGCACAATATTGAGAAGTTTATGGGTAAAGATGTTCTGGCCTGCGACGCTATCGGAGCATCTTGTCTTCAGAATTACGTAAAAGTTTTCGGTTTCATAGACATTCCGGTTATGTCATTATCTTTCTTCATCGTCATAATCCTAATAATCCTAAACAGGAAGAGGTTATCCTAAAAGACATTCTAAAAATTAGTTTTCCACAAAATGTCCTTTATGCACTTTGCATAAAGGACATTTTGATAATAGAATCTAATCAAGCGAACGTTTCGTGCCAACCCAACATTCGAACCATGTAGGTTCTAGAAGAAAAAATATTTAACGCAACGTTAAATGGGTCGCATGGCACAGAACGGTGTTCCAAGAAACACAAATCGCTAAAGCCCGATTACGAGATGCCGAGTTCTTTGTTGACGTTTTGGTGTCGTTTCCTACGACACACAGCTCTTTTCTCTCAGCCACAGGCTGAACAGAAGGCTCATTTCCTGGTTTTTGTCCAAGCGACGAAAATCGAGAAATGAGCCTTTTGTCTTTTTATAGAGTTTTTAGAAGAAATTTCTCTAAGTTTGGCTCTAGTTCCAGCCCGAGATGACTTTCATGAAACATTGTTACAAGTTCTCGAGAAATATTTTCAAGCTCTTCAGATTTAAAATTCTTGGCGTAACTTTTTGACTTGTTATACACAAAAGGACTAAGTCCTGTACTTTTCATATCATCACCTCGTGTAACAAACAAAAGATTTTTTGTTTGCCAAATGAGAATATTTAAAATTTCCTCAGCAACAATTCCCTCTTTTAGAGCCTTTTGCACTAAAACCCAAGTGTTTTTCTTGTCACGTGCACCAAAGGCGTCAGTGATGGAAAAAATGTTGAATTTAGCTTGAGCAGTTTTTGGCAAATCAAAAGTCTTCCATTCCTTGGCTACTTTCTTGAGAATTTCCGTCGGGGCTTTCAAAATTTCCGTCTCAATAATCACAAAAATGTTTTCGGAATTTTTCATTTCAACCGCTTTATCTAGAACGAGAGTTGAAACGTCGCTCGAGATCAAAGAATCGAGAATGACAAAATATTTTTTTGCAAACAAATCATCTCCGGCTAAAAAGTTTTGAAATTGCTCTGGAGAAAAATTCCCTTCATTTACAAAAAAAACTTCTCTTTTTGGGAAATTTTTCAAAACTTCTTCACGTGCTTCTTTTTTTTTATCTGTGTCACTTCCAGAAAAAACGTAAATCATATTACAGCCACTTCCTTACTTTCTTTTTGTATTCATGATAAATCTCACCGTGGCGAGTTTCCATGAGCTCTTCTTCTTTGGAAAGAAGAAAATAATTTATAACAATAAGAGCGGCAACGGACGAGAGTGTGACGAATAGTGAGTTTATCACGACACCCAAACCAATAATCAGAATAGCTAATGCTAAATATTTTGGGTTTCTTGTCCAAAAATATGGCCCCATGGCTAATTGTTCAGCTTCTTTTATTTCGCCATTTTTACGTCTCTCAGAAAATATTTTTCCAAGTCGCTCAGCCCAATAAATAATTACTGTGGCAAGAATAATCAGAGAAATGCCCAAATATCTATTTAGTGGCTCGGCCAAAAACTTCAGCGGGTAGACGATGTCGAGAATTATCGCCACAAACAGAGCCAGCCCAAAAACAATAGTTGAGTACGAGCTGAGATTCGAGATGGTGTTTTCTTTTGGATGTCGTTCGTTCATCTTCATAATCTCATTATAGTTCCTGCCACGTTTTGCCGCAAGAATAATCAACAATAATTGGAACTTCTGACTTGAAATGAATGTAGGATTTCCCTAAAACGCCCTCCATTTCCTCTTTGATTATGGGAGATATTTTATCAACGACGTCCTCTTTGACCTCAAAAATTAATTCATCGTGTATTTGTAAAATAAGATGAACTGAGTCCTGTAAACCCTCGTTTTTTAACCTTTCGTCAATAAACCTCATGGCAAGTTTAACAATGTCGGCTAGAGTTCCCTGGATCGGCGCGTTAATGGCTGTGCGTTCCGCCATTTTTTGAATAAACGGAATAGAAGAATTGATTGTCGGGAAATATCGCCTTCGGCCAAACAATGTTTCGGTGTATCCATGTTTTCGGGCAAAATTTTTCGTGTCTTCGAGATAGCTTTCAAAACTTTGGAATTGTTTAAAGTAATCAGCATAAAATTCTGAAGCTTCGATCTTCGAACTGCCCAAATTTTTCTTTAGAGCATTAACGCCCATACCATAAAGTATTCCAAAGTTTATAACCTTGGCATGACGACGCATTTCTTTGGTGACTTCCGTCATCGGCACGCCAAACACTCGCGAGGCTACAGCCGTGTGCACGTCTTCGCCCTTGATGAAGATATTTTTTAGATTTTCATCGCCAGAAAAAATCGCAGCCAAACGTAGTTCCATCTGAGAGTAATCAAAAGACATCAAAACATTTCCTTCGCCCGCCACAAATCCTCCACGGATGGCCTTGCCGAGCTCTGATTTAATCGGAATGTTTTGCAAGTTTGGATTGTTCGAAGAAAATCTTCCAGTTGTCGTCCCTGCTTGTAAAAATTCTGCGTGCAGACGACCGTCCTCGGCGACCATCTCGGGAATAACGTCGATGTAAGTCGAGAGAAGCTTCTGAAGTTCACGATATTCCATGATTTTAGGAATTATTGGATGAAAGTCTTCGAGCTTCTCGAGAACAGTTATCTGAGTCGAGTATCCACCGGTGGCAGACTTTTTGATTCCGGCCGTTGGTAAATGCAATACTTCAAATAAAATTTCGCCAAGTTGTTTTGGAGACTTGATATTAAATTCCTGACCGGCTAGTTTATAAATCTCTTTTTCGATTCCCTCTAGTGTTTGATGATAATCACGCGAGAGATTTTCTAAATATTTCTTGTCAATTTTTATACCATAACGCTGCATTTCTTCGATTACACCAATAATCGGCTCTTCGATTTCAGTATAAACCTTATCGAGTTTGTTTTTTTGTAAATCGTTCCAGAGAACTTTTTTAGCATCAGCTAGATCACGAGTTTTGGCGTAAGCAAAAATATCTTCGAGATCTGGTGTGGTTTTCTCGGAATCTAGAATCCAAAGAGCAATCCCAAGTTTTTTTAACTCTATCGGGTCTATATTTTTTTGTTCCTCTGGTACAGCGACTTCTTCGATTTCCAAAACATTTCGTAGGCGTGAAACGAGTGAGCGAAATTCAAATTTCTGAAACATTTTTTCGGTCTTGTTTATATCGATAGTTTCTCGCCAGGTTTTTTCGGGTAAAGTAAAATCGATCGGAGCGTCGCGAACGATCGTGGCTAGAGTTTTAGAGAAAAGTGCCTCTTCTTCGTTGTTTTTCAAAAGCTCGATAATGCGCGGAGTTAGTCCGGCTTCTTTGAATTCTGTATCGCCCTTTTTAAGTTTCTTATAAAGATTTTCAATTGCGCCGAACTTGGAAATAAGAGTGGTGGCGGTTTTTTCACCAATGCCTGGAATCCCAACAATATTGTCTGAGGGATCGCCGCGCAAACCCTTATAGTCAGCCAAGAATTTTGGGCCAAAACCGAAGCGCTCGATAACAGCTTTCTCGTCATAAGTAATCGTATCAGAAAGACCTTTGCGGAGAGTAAAAATTTTAACCTGAGTTTTATCAACAAGCTGCATCGTATCCATGTCGCCAGAGGCGATAATAATTTCGTTTTCTTTGTCGGCCTTTAGTTTCTCGGCAATCGTACCGAGTAGATCGTCGGCTTCGTAGCCTTTCTTCTCATAACATGGAATCGAAAAAGCTTCCATGATTTCACGAGAGGTAATAATTTGCGCGACCAAGGCATCATCGCCCTTTTTGCGATTGGCTTTGTAAGTTTCTGTCATTTCGTTTCGGAAAGTTCCGCCCGGCAAGTCGTAACAAGCGATGATGTAATCCGGTTTCAAATCTTTGGCAATCGACAAAATCATCATCGACAAACCATACAGAGCGCCGGAAGGAGCACCTCCCGAAGTCGTGAAGTCCGGCAAGGCATGATAAGCGCGATGAATAATCGCATGAGTGTCGAGTAAAACAATTCTTTTTTTAGATTTGGATTTCACGTTCACATTCGCTTAAATATTTAAACTGGATTCTTTTTGTCACCGGAAAACTTGTTCTTAAATTTTCTGGCCATTCAATAAAAATTAAATTGTCTTTATCGTTCGAATATTTTTCCCAATCGATTCCGATCAATTCTTTTTCATCTTCGATTCGATAAGCATCTAAATGAACTAGGTTTTTCCAGGGCAGGTTTCCCTCGATTTTGTAGTTTCTTTGAATCAAAAATGTTGGGCTAATGATCGGCTCTTTTACGCCCAAAAACTCACCGACTCCGCTCATAAACGTCGTCTTGCCAGCACCCAGATCTCCCACCAGCTCGACAATCGTGGCGCCATTTTCCGGTAGCGCAGAAGCGTTTAAGGTGACCATGAATTCTCTGGCCAACTGCCTGGTCTCCTCGGGGCTTCTCGTAATCATGAAGCCATTTTAGCACACTCAACGACTCTCTTTTAGTGAAGCAAAACGTAATTTAAAAAGGACCCTCGCAAGGAAAAACCCGTCTTTCAAGCCCCGGGCGGAGCAAAATAAAATTAAAAATTATGCGAAGCAGGTCGAGGCTTTTGAGATTCCGAGGACCTAAGTGCACAGACACGCTTCCGCAGGAATTGAAAAAGCCCCGAGTTGCGGAGCTTTTTCAATTTACGTTTTACGTAGTGTTTATTTTACGATTTTTAGTTCTGGATGATGAGCCATTTGTTCTTTCTGTTTTTGTTTCTTTTCTTCTTCTCGTTCCTTGTAAAGTTTACGAGAAACGTAGATCAAGACAACAATTACAGTGACAAGTGCGAGCCATCCGAGGAATGTTGTTGGGAAGAATCCCAATGTTCCAAGTGCGGCAGCTTGTGTTCCACGAAATGGAGCAAGCATCGAGACACGAATGATTGAAGAGTTTACGACTTCCATTCGAGTATTCTTTTCGACTGGATGTTCGAAGTTCGCATTAACAACAGTAACCAAGAAAGTTTCGTCTGGAGTTTTTTCGCCAACCTTCGCTGTTACACCGAAGTTACCTTTTGTGTAAGCCGGAAGAACTGGAATTCTAACTTCAATTTTCTGAGTTGAGATTAGTTTACCTGGACCGACATCAGTTACTGTCATCTCCTTAGGGAAATCGACAACCATGATGACGTCTTTCAAGTTCTTGTCGCTTAGGTTTTCATAAACGACTTCGAAAGGAATTGAGTCTCCAGGACGAACGTCTGAATGAGCAGCGACCAATTCAACTTTCAAGTACTGGATAGTTTCGAAGATTACTTCGCCAGTATTTGTATTGTTGTTGGAATTGTTGTTTGAGTTAGAACTTCCAGAATTACTTGCTCCTCCACTAGTGTGTCCTCCTCCCGAAGAAGTTACTGTGGCAGAATTCGTAATGAAAGCTTTGAAGTCACCTGTTTCTCCGTCGGCTGAAACCAATCGGAAGAAATAAGCTTTGCCAGGAGTAAGGCCATAGATTGTTGTTGAGACGATACTCTGTTGAGCATAGATGGTTTTGTTTGATGTTCTATAGCCAAGACCTACGGTCGGACCATATTCGAACCAAACTGTTTCAGAGCTGTCGTTTTCTGTAACAAGTCCGTTTAGGGTTGCAGACGTAGCGGTAACATTTGTGGCGTCTGTAGTAAGAATGTTTCCATCAGTAGCGCCCAAGACATTGCCGTCATTGTCGTTATCGTTATCATTATCGTTGTCGTTGTCTGAATCGTCATCGTCTGTAGTGAAGTAAAACATTGAACCACAGTCGTCGTCGTTTGAGTTATCTACGTTTTCGGCACAAGCTCGGTAGTAGTAAGTGTCGTTGTCATTTAGACCATTGATGGTCATAGAAAATGTTCCCTCGTTGTCTGTTGTGCCAGACATCGTGCTTGTTTGATTTAGATTTGAAGATGAAGTTCCCCACTGGAAGAATCTGATGTAGTCTTCGCTCTCGTCGAGATCAGTAATCTCGCCACGCATGGTCGCAGAATCTTCGTCGATATTGATGGCTGAACGAGTAACAACGTTTAGGTTGTCGTTGTCTCCGTCATTATCGTTGTCGTTATCATTGTCGTTATCGTTTGAACCGTCCAAACACCACCATTGATTTTGGAGCCATTCGTTATATCCAGTTGGACCACCTGTTGCCGTACACGCAGCAAAAGTAGGCTGTGGCACAGCAAACATAAACGCAAGAGCGAATATGGCAAACGGAATTATTTTTATTTTGTTTGTAATATTTTTCATATTTTCTAATGTTAAATTAATCTTCATCTCTAAATCCTCGATTTTCATCAAGAACTTAGGAATGAAGGGCGAGAGTTTGAAGTCTCTCGCCCAACAAGCTATTCATGAACCTACCGGCCACGATTCCACACAGCCCGAGCCCTCCAGCAGTCACCACCGCGAGTACCGTAGGTCGCAACAGCAGGGGGCCGTTGATTGTAGACCACGGTCTGGCCGCAAGTAGCGCCTCCGACACCACCGAAGTAACTCCCACTGCCACTAACAAGACCATTGCGAGCTTCGACAGCGCGAGCCGATCCGCTGGTCGGCGAGTTTTCCTCGAGGTCATACAGTCGCTTAACCTTTTTGGTTTCGCGACGACGCTCTTCGAGAACAAGCTCCATCTGACCATCTCCTCGGCGATTTACCAGCACTTCGTTTGATCGCAAGGCAATGGCTTCCGGACGATCTTCACCGGCTTGTGTACCGGCGGACTTCGTCTGACCAGCTTGAGCTTGTGCGGACATCGCCTGCTTCACACCTTCGGGAATATCCCAGGTTTTGGTGCTCGGATTGTATACGAGCACTTCCCCATTGGGTCCGAACTGAGGGAGTACGACAGCATCTGAAAATACTGCCGTGTTATTACCCGAGTTCGGAACAGTCTGCTGCTGGATGGGCACTTGTTGTCCGCCGATAGGGTAGAACTTCTTGTCGTTACCCACGACGTACATGGTCCCGTAAATCTCCACAACATCGCCCGGCTTGAACGTCACGTTGGTCGTGTCCACACCCGTAGCTGTTTTCGCGGTTCCGGATGCTCCTGTCCCCGTCCGCTTCGCCGGAGGCGAAGACTTGCGAGGCTTGAAGTTCTCCGGCGTACCAGCCTCGGAAGAGGTGATGGTCGCGGAACGGATACTGTCCGAACGCATCGCGTCAGACAGCTTGGACGCCGCCAAAAGCGTCTTCTGGCTCGGCGTCTGTGCCGAAACCATCGTGGTCGCCACCAAAGCGACGAGGGAAACGATGAACTTTTTCATGGGAAACTGGGTTTAGTTGTTTTCGTTTGGTTGTAGGTTCACTTTGCAAAGAGCTTGGAACCTTTGTGTGTATCATAGCATATACCATGAATCTTGTCAAGCACTTGGGCTATCCCGACCTCAAGCTATTTCCCCAATAAAAACAAGGGGTTTTTGACAATTTCCCGTATAATATGTTTACCAATATGCCCCAATTTGATGACCAAAAAGAAGATAAAAAGCTCGAACTTCTCTATTTACAAGAAGAGGAGGCTTTGGCTAAAACCCTGGCCGAGACCAAATATCATATTCCCTACGTGGATTTGAGCAAGGTTATCTTGGAAAATGACGCCCTAAAAACGGTTCCCGAGGATCTGGCTAGAAAACTCGAGGTTGCACCTTTCAATGTCGCCGGCAAGAAGCTTTTGGTTGCAGTTCGCGCACCAGAACACGACGGTTTGACTGAACTCGAGGCTGATTTAAAAAGAAAAGGTTTCGTTATTAGCTGGTTCATGGCTTCGCATGCGTCACTTGCAAAAGCTTGGGATCGGTATCAAGAAATTTCTCAAGCAGAAAAAATAAAAGCGGGTAGCTTGGATATTTCTGGTGACACACTTTTGAAAACGGCTGAGAAAATCAAATTACTCGAAGACATCAAAACGATGATTGATGCGACGAACGCTGAAACCACGACTCATCGCGTTTCAAAAATTATTGAAATTATTTTTGCTGGCGCAATTGCTCTCGGCGCTTCTGATGTACACATCGAACCCGAAGATGGACAAGTACGCTTAAGAATTCGACTTGATGGAATTCTTCACAACATTACATTCATCGATTACAAAACTTTTGAATTCATAAATTCACGAATCAAACTTCTCTCTGGTCTTAAACTCGCACACAACAAAGCTCAAGACGGTAGGTTTTCTATTTTCGTAAGTGGTGAAGAGATTAGTATGCGAACGTCCATCATTCCAGGGGCCTTCGGTGAAGGTATCGTCATGCGAATTCTCAATCCAAAATCAATTCAAGTCGATCTTGAAGACATGGGAATCGATAAAAAACTTTACTCGATCATCTCACGCGAAATCGATAAGCCAAACGGGCTCATTCTCATCACCGGTCCGACTGGTTCGGGAAAATCTACTTCACTTTATGCATTCTTGCGAAGAATTTATTCTCCGGAAATTAAAATTCTAACCATCGAAGAACCAGTGGAATACCATCTCGAAGGAATTACTCAAACACAAACAAATCCAGAAAAAGGCTATGACTTTCTCGAAGGACTTGTGTCGGCTTTGCGTCAGGACCCAGACGTGGTGATGGTCGGAGAAATTCGTGATTCTGACACGGCGCGTATTGCTGTCGAAGCATCACTCACTGGACACATGGTCTTCTCGACCCTTCACACCAACAATGCGGCCGGCGTTGTTCCCCGCTTAATCGACCTTGGAGTTAATCCAAAAATTCTCGCCTCTGCCCTATCAATGGCCATAGCCCAGCGCCTCACTCGAAAACTCTGCACAAAGTGTAAAACCAAACGTGAAGTGAAAAAAGAAGAGGAAGAAGTTATCCGAAAAACACTTCTGCGAGCAGAACGACTTGGTAAAAATTTGAAAGAGTATGGTGTAGACGCTAAACAAAAAATCGAACTTTGGACGGCGCCTGGATGCCCCGCCTGTAACGGTATTGGTTACAAAGGCCGCATCGGAGTATTTGAAGCGATTATGGCCGACGAGGCAATCCAAAATATCATGCCGATGAATCCGAGCGAAAAAGAAATCAAAGAAATTTCGGAAAAACAAGGAATATTAAATATGGTTGAAGATGGATTTGTAAAATGCCTAAACGGAATTACTTCCATCGAAGAATTGAAAAAAGTTGTCGATATCTACGAATACGCTGAAGATGACATGGTGAAAAAAAAAGAAGAATAAAAGCGAACGCCCGAGTCAAGCTCGGGCGTTCTACTTGGGTCGGAAGATCAATCATGTCCTCCGAGCATACTTGAACTCTTCTTTGTCCTCTTCACGCAAGCGGTGCCAGCGCGAGATCAACCATGTTCCGACCGCAATGGCGAGAAGTGCCACACAGGTAAGGAACAAGTAGCCGAACCAGGTCTTGTTGATATCAGGCGTATCTGGTTGGTTGATCCACCACAGGATCGCGAGTCCAGCAACGGCCTCGAAGAGTCCGAGGATCAGAAGTCCGAGGTTCATACAAACCCCAAAGAGCCAAAGCCCTATCGATTCAAGCGTTTTCATGGGTTTCAGTTGTTTAACCCAAAACTAACATGATCAAACCATTAAAAGCAAGTAAGTCTAATTGAAATTAAAAAAGCCCTTAAACCTCTAAATAATCCTTTTGATTGAAAACCAAAAGTAATGAAGTCGCGAAGGATAGTCGCAGTAACTCCGCCGAAGCGGTAACCATGACGTCCTCTTTGAAGCCATATGAACGTTGCCCGATTACTTAGAGGTTTAGAGGCTCTTTCTGCTTGGGTGATAAATATAACACCCTCACAAATCTTGTAAAGTCCCTAAACCGATATTTTTCAAAAATGCTATACTGTGAGAGATAAACCTTTAGATTTATGCCTGACGCGCTTATATATAACATTTCTAAATGAGTTTGTCAATATCAACATGGAAAACGATATCTTTTTAGACAACCAGCTCCGACCAAGCACTTGGGACGAATATATTGGTCAGGAGAAAATAAAAAAGAACCTGAAGATCCTAATCCAGGCGGCTGAAGAGCGTAATCACGTACCCGAGCATATTCTTTTTCATGGTCCGGCCGGACTTGGCAAAACCACCCTTGCCCATCTGATTGCAAAAGAATCAAACAGACAAATGAAAGTTACTTCCGGCCCGGCAATTGAAAAAGTTGGTGACTTGGCTTCAATTTTAACCAATCTTTCTCCAGGCGACATATTATTTATCGACGAGATTCATCGCTTGAATAAAATGGTTGAAGAAATTCTCTACCCCGCCATGGAATCCGGCGTTCTCGACATCATCATCGGCAAAGGTCCGTCGGCTCGAACAATCCAGCTCGACATTCCGGCTTTTACTTTGATCGCAGCAACAACTAGACCAGCGCTCATCTCTGCTCCACTTCGATCACGATTTTCTGGCGGCACACACAGGCTTGAATTTTATACAAACGATGAAATGGAAAAAATTCTTGCTCGTTCGGGTAAAATTTTGGGTGTAGCAACCGACAAAGATGCGATAAAAGAAATTGCCAAGCGAAGTCGCATGACTCCACGCACCGCCAACTACTTCCTCAAACGCGCTCGTGATTACGCTCAAGTACACAAGGGCGACATGACAGCAGAAAACGTTAAGAAAGCTCTCGAACTTCTCGGTGTTGATGAGATGGGACTATTCGAAACAGATCGAAATGTTTTAAAAGCGCTGATCGAGAAATTTAACGGCGGGCCAGTTGGTCTCGGCACACTTGCGGCCGCAACGAGTGAGGAGGAGGCGACGATAGAAGAAGTTATCGAACCGTATCTTTTACAGCTTGGATTCATCGAACGCACTCCACGCGGCCGAGTCGCAACAGACAAAGCGTATATACATTTAGGAATAAAAAATTAACATGGGATCAACACACAAAAAACTAGGAAAAATGGCAGACAATAACGCCAAGAAAGCGAAGATTTTTTCTAAATTAGCAAAACTAATTTCTGTTGAAGCGAAAAAATCTGGTGGCAACGTGAGTTCGCCTGGACTCAAGGCCGCAATCGAAAAAGCGCGCAAGGAAAACATGCCAAGCGACAATATCGAACGTGCAATTAAAAAAACCGATGGTGCAGAAATGACGCCGATACTTTTTGAATTCTATGGACCTGGCGGAGTTGGGATACTCGCTACTGGTTTGACCGATAGCGTCAATCGCACAAGCCAAGAGATAAGACACCTGCTCGATCTGCACGGCACATCCTTGGGTGGCGCGGGATCGGTTGCTTGGAATTTTACAAAAAACAATGATGGTGCGTGGGTGGCAAATATGAAAACAGAGTTAAGTGATGAAGATTTGGAAAAATTGTCAGCTCTCGTCGAGGCCCTCGAAGATCGAGACGATATACAAGACGTTTACACGAGTGTGGAATAAAAATTGAAACAGCTAAGCCCCGCGATGCGGGGCTTTTGCTTGTGCGAGTAGTTCTGCTACTCGCCAAGGATCTCGCGACACCTCTTGAAGAAGTCGCTGTCTCGATCGTTGCTCCTGGGAAGAACGGGAACAGGCACCAACGACACCATGTCAGAAGCAACTGCAGGATCCATAGCCATGATCACCATGCGCCTGTGTAGATCTGGCCACCCATCAACAACACCTTTGATCACGGGGTCCGACGCATCGCTTGTCATGGCAACCAGGTCTGGAAGTGCCGGGTCCAAGATCTCCATGGTCATCTGGAATTCCCGAACTGTGCTTACGCGTAAAAAGCGGTGATCCTTACTTCCGAGAACGTCTTGGAATGTTGCCGAAACCCACGGATTTGGGATGACTAAGAGGATGTTCTTCATGTACTTTTCAGATTGGCTTTCAAGATAACACAATACTTATCACTCGTCAACTCCTGGTTTACTCTTCGCGGAAGCTATACACTAGAAGCTATGAAAATACTTGGCATAGATCCGGGATACGAAAGACTAGGGATTGCGATCTTGGAGAAAAACAAAGGAGACAAGAAAGAAGTTTTGGTTTATTCAAATTGTTTTAAAACTTCGGCCAAGCTTCCCCTGCCTGAACGTATCTTCTTGCTCGGCACTGAAATCCAATCGGTGATCAAAAAATATAAGCCAGAAAAATTAGCGATCGAAAAACTTTATTTCGAGAACAATGCCAAAACCGCCATGGGGGTGTCGGAAGCGCGCGGAGTCATAATTTACATTGCAAAATCTCACAATCTAGAAATCCTAGAATACACTCCGCTTCAGATCAAAAACGCCGTGACCGGCTACGGCAAAGCTGATAAAAAACAAGTTCACAATATGGTGGCCAAACTCATAAATTTACCGACCTCAGTAAAACAAGACGACGAAATTGACGCTATTGCTGTTGCTATTACCGGGGTCGCCTCTTCACAAATTCGATAATCCACAGCGGAATTTAAAAACTATTGCCAATAAAAATTGGATTTGTTAAAACTATGCTAACTTTAAAAATAATTTTTAATTAGCGATGACAAACGACGATCTATATTCATCAGGAATATTCGCGAGCGAGCTCGAAGATGATTTTGGGGCCGACGAGGGCAAAGAACTAAATCCAG
>CAZSFS010000006.1:0-18306 GCA_964606255.1 uncultured Candidatus Saccharibacteria bacterium
GGACCTACGACCTCTGTCTTATCAGGACAGCGTTCTACCACTGAACTACACGCGCACTTTGGGTTCAATCAAAATACTTTCATTTTTCAAAGACGATATCAGGACAGATTCTTCCACTTAGTCCGGCTCGCCTTGCGAGATCGGACTTCCCCTGGAACAGGATAAAAACAAAGCAGTTTGTTTTTATCCCACTGAACTACACGCGCAATGTGCTGTAATATACCAGAAGATTGCTCGGAATTCAATAACGTGTAAGATTCTAATGTTTATGGAAAAAGAAATCGCTTGGCTTCTCCAAGATAAATACAAAGGCATAAAAACCCCTGAATTTGAAAAAGACATTATTGAACTTCAAAAGGGTGTACCCTTGGCCTACGTCATCGGCTGGGTGCCATTTCTCCATACGAAAATTTGGCTTGACTCCAGACCTCTCATTCCCCGCCCTGAGACGGAATATTGGATAGAAAAAGCCATTTTGGAGATAAAAAATGTAACCAATCCGAAAGTTCTGGATCTTTGTGCCGGGTCAGGATGTATTGGTGTGGCAATTTTGAAAAATGTTCCAAGCGCACAAGTTGATTTTGCGGAAATTGATGAAGCGCATCACGAAACAATTAGAAAAAACATTTTGGAAAATGAAATTGATTTGAGCCGAACGAAAATTCTAGATGGAAATCTTTTTGAAAACATTACCGAGAAATATGATTTCATTCTAACGAACCCACCATACATCGATCCAAAACTTTCTGAAAGAATTGAAGATAGTGTGAAAACCCACGAACCAAAAATCGCCCTTTTTGGTGGAACCGACGGAATGGAAATTATAGAGAAAATAATTATCGAAGCGCCAAAATTCTTGAACCCTGGAGGAATTTTATTTATCGAACACGAACCTGAACAAACTGTAAAAATCGAAGCCTTGGCGCCAAATGCAAAAACCCTCGAAGATCAATTTGATGTAGAGAGATATTCAAAAATTTCTTTTTAAAACCTTTTATTCGCCATCTTCTCCAGATTCCCCCACTGCACCATTTTCCATCCTTTCAGTTACGGTCGAAATAAGATCTTCAATCTGCCCATTTAAAATAAGTGGGATATTTGACCAAGATTCTTTGATTCGATGATCGGTGATGCGGTCTTGAGGGAAATTATATGTACGAATCTTTTCTGAGCGATCTCCAGTACCGATTTGAGCCGAGCGATCGGCTGAATATTTTCGAGCTTCCTCCTCGTCTTTCATTTGCTGGAGGCGTGATTTAAGAAGTGTCATCGCGCGTTCTTTGTTTGCCAACTGACTTCGTTCAACGGTTGAACGAACGTCGATACCGGTCGGTTTGTGAATGATTCTAACCGCCGATTCAACCTTGTTCACGTTTTGGCCTCCAGCTCCCCCCGCCCGAGAAGTTTCAATTTCGAGATCAGAGTCCGGAATAACGATGGTGGTTTTTTTGAAAAGAGGAAGAATCGCCACCGACGCCGTCGACGTATGAATTCTCCCCTGTTTTTCGGTTGCCGGAATACGCTGGACTCGATGAACACCCGTTTCAAATCGAAGCCGTTTATAAACATCTTTGCCGTGGATCTCGAAAGAAGCTTCTTTATACCCACCAATGTCGTTCATTGACTCGTAATCCTTTTTCCAGGTCCATCCAACCTTGTCACAATATCTTTGATACATCTCAGCCAATTCTTTGGCGAAAAGCGCAGCCTCATCTCCTCCGGCGCCGGCGCGAACTTCGAGCACGATTTCGTTCGGAAATTTTTCCTCTTCTTTTTCAGCTTTTAGAATTACTTCGATTTGTCCTTCCACCGTCAATCGTTCAGTCGCAATTCGTTTTAGTTCTTCTTCGGCGAGTTCTTTCATCGAAGGATCATTTTGGAGCATCTCATTAGCCTCACGCTCCGCAGCAGAAAGAGCGTCTAGCTGGCTGCCTAGATAAGATGTTTTGTGATTACTTTTTACTTCTTCGAGCGAATATTTCATGGCTTTATTTTACCAAAACAAAAACGCTTCCCATAAGCGTTTTTGTTCTAAAGTATTTATTTGGCTTTCTTGGCTCCAGCAGCTCGTTTCTTGAATTTGTCCACGCGTCCAGCAGTGTCCAAAACGGTTTCTTTTCCAGTATAAAATGGGTGTGAAGCTGAAGAAATTTCAACTTTGTAAAGGTCGTATTCTTTGCCGTCTTCCCACTTGCCTTTTTCAGTAGTATTAATAACTGAACCAATCAAAAATTGGGCGCCATTTGAGACGTCTTCGAAAATGACTTTTCTATAGTTTTGTGGATGAATGTCTTTTTTCATAGAAGGGATATTATCATAAAGATTAAGGGCAATCAAGGCCCCCACACCCATATTTTGATAGTTCTTTGAATGCGCCATTGGCGCAATCAAAATATGGGTGTGGGGGCAAGGCCCTATTCCGCTGATTTGATAATATCGATATCTTTCTGAATTTGAGTGGCCAGACTCATAACAGCATTACCGTAAAAGAGATTTTTAACTCCGACAGCGTCACAAGGTCGACCAGAATAATATCTACAAGCGGCATTTTTCTCAGCTGTAAAAGTTTGAGCTTTGGCACCTAGGTCGCTAACGTAAATGGCGTTGGCCATGATGGCATCGCCTGGATTCCATGGGTCTGGAGTACTTTTACCCACGGCCGCACCGATTCGAGATGCGAGCATCTTCCAAGTCGATGGGATAAATTGTGCTGGACCCATGGCTCCACCGTATCCAGGAACTCCGAGAATCGGACAAGAAACGCGAGTTTGCAAAGGATCTCGACCGAGATCTTTCAAAATTGTTTGAAGAGTCGGAAGGTCACGAGTTGGATGAATTCCATTTGAGAAAACCGTTCCGGAATTTACACCTTTTGTTTGGCCACTTGAAAGATCGGTAATGACACAAGAACCAACGTTAGCTCCGAGGTTAGATTCTTGTTTTAGAATTGCCAAAATAAAAGCTGGTCTTACGCCGGTTTTTTCACCAGCGATTTTGGCATATTCGTAAGCGTCACCGAAAGGAATTGCTCCCTGGTCTCGAAGTCGAAATAGTGCGGCACGGACACTTGCGGCCTTGGCTTTACGATCAGCTAAAACTTTTTGATACTCGGCTTCTTTGTTTTTACTAATATTTAAAAGGACTTTCTGATCACTTTGATTTTTCTCGACAAGAGATTTTTGACGTTCGATCTCAGCTTTGGCATCGATTTGTTCGTCTTGTTTAACCTCTAATTCTTTCTTTACATCCTCTGTCTTTTTTTTATCTGACTTAATGCCGTCCACAGATTCTTTAACCGATTTTTTTACCGATGCATAAGTATCGACATCAGAATAAAAGTCCGAAATACTTTTCGCGGTCAAAACAGCGTTGATAAAACTAACATTATCAATTTCGTTCGTACGACGAATGAGTTGGGCCAAAGATTCTTTGCCTTTATTAATATGAGTATTCAAAACCCCGATTGTTTCATTTTTGGCTTTGATATCATTCCCAAGTGTCTTGATAACTGTATTTTTCTGATTGATCTTCTTTTTAGCCGCATCAATATTGGCTTGAAGTGTTGTAATTTCGTTTTGAAGAGTTTTGGACTTAGTTTTTTGACCATCAAGAACGACTTGTTGAGCGGCAATTTCTTTTTCACACTCGGCCAAAATAATGTTTAGTTCGGCATCAGATTTGCCCTCTATATTTCCGTCACAAGCAGCAGCTCTAACCCGATTGCTTCCCAAAATAAGTAAAAGCATCACCCCGGCAAGGATAATGCTTTTACTTATTAAGCTAAATTTGTTTTTGAAAGTAATATCTATCATAACTTTAATTGCAAAGTCAGACGAATATTGCCGAAAAATGAAAGTTCTCTTATTTCGCCTCTTCGCTCGAGGCCTCTTCTTCTTTCTTGCCCTTCGCTTCTACTTCAATAGTTGAAAGATCTACTGGGGCTGATTCAACTTCTTCTTTGGCTACAGTAATTGAAGCAACGACGGCATCCAAATCTTCTAGAACTTTTACGCCTTCTGGGAATTTAACATCTTTTAGGGCTATGTGAGATTCTTCGGTTTGCAAACTAGAAATATCGATAACAATGGCGTGTGGTACTTTGCTTGGTAGGGCTGAAACTTTAACTTCGTGCATAACTTTAACCAAGATGCCACCGGCTTTGACAGCTGGAGCCTCTCCAACGAACTCAAATGGTACATCAACCTCGATTTCCTTGGTCATGTCGACTGATAAGAAGTCTACGTGAATGGCTCTGTTTGTAATTGGATCATATTGAACCTCGTGAATCAAAGCGTCAAATGAACCTGACGGAGTTTCAAGTTTTATAGTACTAGTTTCTCCAGCCTCTTTAAAAACCTTATTAAAATCAACAGAATTTACGACGAGAGACGTTACGTCTTTCTTGAAGCCATAAAAAACAGCCGGGATTTCACCGTTTTCCCTTATAAAGTGGGTCTTGTTCGCGTTATCGCGTAATTTAGCATTCAGTGTTGTCATGGGGGGAATTATAAAGAAAAGACGACCAAAACGCAAGAGATGGCCACGATGAGCACCGTCGACATGATTTTTTCGGCTTTATGAAGTTTTAGGTTTTCTTCGTGGTTCATAAAATTTTCTCGTTACATAGATTGAGACGAGCTAGAGAAAATTTTCTTACAGATATTTTACTTTTTAGGACGAATTATGTGGCTTGAAAAGTCCTCAAATGTCGCACCGACTTTCTTTTTCGGGTTGAACATCTTGTGCGGATCAACGATTTCTTTGAATTCTTGAAAAACGCTCGCGATTTTGGCGCCGAACATCATTTCGATATATGGCGTACGAACGAGGCCGTCATTGTGCTCGGCTGTCATCGAGCCACCGTATTTTTTAACAATCGGATAAATTTTGTTTGAGATCTCGACTATAAGATCCTTTGTCTTAGGATTATTGAAGTCGAGCAATGGAATGACGTGCAGATTACCATTACCCAAGTGTCCGGCAATCGTATATAAAATTTTGTGTTCATCCAAAACCTCGGTCAATTCCGGCCAATAATCTGGTAATTTATCAACCGGCACGACGATATCATCAATAAAAGGCGCCGTACGTAGACCTTTGGAGTGATCTGACAGGAGTTTGAAACTATCACGTCTGATGGCAAAATATTTGTCACGTTCTTGTGGAGTTTTGGTTAATCGAGTTCTCAAATGGAATCTAGCGATCTTGTCTTGAGCTACTCTCGCTTCTCTAGCAATTCCCGAGGCATCGTTTGAAACAAATTCAGCCAAGATAATAATTTTGGGCATTCCCTGGCCGGTCAGGCCACCAGATAGAACCATAAAAAATTCTGGCAAAAATTGCCAAGCGTATTTTATCGAACCCCAAATGCCCTTTTCTTTCAAAAAGTTTTTAAAAAACTTTACGGCAAATTTGAGCGTATTATCGTCGTAAATTTCTAAAGTCTCAACATCGTTTTCGAGTAGTGCTTTGGTCAAAGCAGGAATAGTCTTTAGGTCTTTCAAAAAAACGACTAAAAGTGTTGAGTCGGTTTCTCTTTTAACCAATTTATAGGTGATCTCAGTAATGATTCCAGTTGTCCCTTGAGCGCCAACGAACATTGGAATTGGATTAAATATCTCATTGCCAACATCCCAAACATCCCAGAGCATGTAGCCGGAAGAATTTTTGGTCGTTTTTGGTTTAGCGGCGCGGATATCATCGAGATTTCGCTTGATAAGCTCCCAGGTCTTTTGGTAAATTTCGGCCAAACGGTTTTTCTCCAAGATTATGGCTTCGAGCGCTGCGCGAGACAAAGGTTCTATTACATATTCTTCCCCGTCATCCAAAATAACTTTAAGAGATTTCACAAAATCTTTGTTCTGGCCGTACTTGAGGGTCTTTTCCCCAGCGCCATTATTCGCCACCATTCCGCCAATCGTCGCAAGTTCACGTGAAGCCGGATAACAAGGCATAATTAGTTCAGCCTTCAGGGTTTCTTTTTCAAAATCACGGTAATATGTTCCCGGTAACGCTCGAGCCATACCAGAAATTTCAAAATCGTGACCAGTTGGAGACTTTTGTTTACCTAATTTTTGTTTTTTTACTTCTAAAACTCCACCCATGTATCGCGAAGTGTCGAGGATGATCGAGTCGTTGAGTGGCCCACCGGTCATGTCCGTTCCTGCGCCACGAGCTGTTAGAGAAAGATAAACGTAGCCTTCTTCTTCCCTTTTCTTGTTTAAAAACTTAACGAGATTTTTGATATCTTCCGCATCTTTTGGAAAAACCACGAGTTCTGGCTTAACTTCAAAAATACTGTAGTCGTGACTATAACGCTCCAAAGTTTTCGAAGAATCTTCAACGTCACCTTTAAAAAAAGTTTTGATTTCGTTTTTGAGCATTTTATGAAAGCACTAATTGTCGAATAGCAAATTCTATTTGTTTTTTTTCATCTTCAGTTTTTGCTTCACTCATCAATATCTTCAGTCTTTCAAGTTCTTGCTGTTTATTTTTTTCATCATCAGGGAAAGAAATTTCTCCGTCAAGTAAACTTTTAACCACGTCAATAGGTTGTTCCTGTTTGTTCGGAATCATTTTTATTATTTTTCCTTTTTCTGGTCCTTTTTCATTCATGATTCCAGTATAGCAAATTTAAAAAACGAAAGGGCCAGCACGTGGCACTGACCCAATCGAGTTCGAGAAGTTGGATACGGTCAGTTTCGTGAGGCTTTCCCCTCGATACTGAGAGTTGCATGTGGCACCAAGTCCAGACGTTCCTTGCTGATGAGTCGTCCGGTCGAACGACAGATGCCGTAGGTCTTGTTCTCGATACGCACAAGTGCGGTTTCGAGATGCCAAATGAGTTTCTCTTGACGACCAGCCAGTATGGCGGTCTCTTCACGACTCAGAGTCTCGCTCCCGTCTTCCATGTCTTTGGTGTGCGAATCAGTGTCGAGCGTGCCATTCCCCCGTTGAGCGAGTTGATCGAGCAACAGTTGATAGGTCTTTTTCGTCTCTTCGAGTTTCTTCAGGATGTTTCGACGAAACACCTCAAGCTCGGCATCCGAGTACCTGGTCTTGCCGGTGTTATCGAGCGTCGAAACACCTTTTGGTACAACTTCCGGTCGAGCTTTCGGCATATTCGCACCCCCCGAAATCTGTTTGACCAGGGGTTCTTCGGGATTGCTTTTCAATAGGCTGGTGACCTTTTTGATGGGAAGCTCTCCCATCAGGCGCTCCATCTTGGTTGTACCTACAGGAGTATGACTACTTACTGCTTTCTTGGCCATGGTGGTGGTTTTTGGTGGTTTTTCCAACTTCTTTGTTAAAAGAACGAATTTATAATATACACAGATTTTATACATATGTCAACTTTCTTGGTAACAATAAATTGTTTGATACAATACACATATGAAAAAACTAGACTTTTTGGCGATTGGTGATATCACAATTGATGCTTTCATCGAACTCGAAGATGCAGATGTGCATTGTGATATCAATGATGCGAACTGCACGATTAGCATGAAATTCGCCGACAAAATCCCCTACAAAGATGTAACTATCGTAAACGCTGTTGGTAATAGTCCAAACGCCGCAACTTCTGCCGCACGACTCGGACTTTCTTCGGCTTTGGTTGCAAACGTTGGAAATGATCAGAACGGCAAGGATTGTCTCAAGACTCTACGCGGAAATAATGTCGACACATCTTTTGTCCAAACTGAAGACGGTGTTAAAACGAATTATCACTATGTATTAAAATACGGCGCCGATCGCACGATTCTCGTCAAACATGAACCTTTTACTTGTAAGTTCCCAAATCTCGAAACTGCGCCTGCTTGGATATATCTTTCCTCTATCGCGGCTCACACGGAAAATTTTCATGACGAAATCGCGGATTATCTAGAAGCCAATCCGGAAGTGAAATTAACTTTCCAACCGGGAACATTTCAAATGAAGCTCGGAGTAGAAAGACTAGCGAGGATTTACGCTCGAACAGAAATATTCGTCTGCAATGTCGAAGAATCACAAAGAATTCTCGACTCAAAAGAAACTGATGTAAAAGTTTTGATGTCTGAAATTCATAAACTTGGACCAAAAATTGTCTGTATTACAGATGGACCAAAAGGCGCGTACGCGTCTGACGGTGTCAGCGCTTGGTTCATGCCAATTTATCCAGATCCTGCACCGCCAATATCTCGAACAGGAGCTGGAGATGCGTTTGCCTCGACTTTTACGAGTGCTCTGGCTCTTGGAAAATCCATCGAGGAAGCTCTGACCTGGGCACCAATCAACTCCATGAACGTAGTACAATACGTGGGAGCACAAAAAGGACTTTTGACTCGAGAACAATTGGAAGAATATTTAGCTAAAGCGCCAGAAGATTATAAGGTTAAGAAAATATAATATGTTTGAAAATATTGTACCAAACACGGAAAAACAAATAAGGGATAGCGTTGTCGAAAGCGACCTGACTACCAAAATTGGTAGCGTTAAGTTGCTTTACCAACAAATAGAAGAACACAAGAAAGCGATACAAAATCGTTCTGGGATTATTTCGGAAGCGAATGATTTAAAAAATGAGAGCGATTTAGCAATTATAAAAGATTTGGAAAAACAAATACAAGAATTACAAAACTAATTTTAATTTTATGTTTGAAGAAAAGAACCCAGATTTTAAAAAAGAATTCAAGCGTCAGATTGAAAATAAAGAAAATATGATGACTGGGTACGAAAACCTTCCTGATGTTGATCTATTAAACAAATTAAACGAAACTAGAGAAAATATTAACAAAATAAAAGACCCCCTTAATCCAAATAACATATCTGGTATTGGAAACCTGGCTGATCTGGAGACGGAGTACAACATTTTAAAAGGTATTGAAATGGAGATCCAAAAAAGAAGCCTATTAAACTAACGTCTCTTCATCACCTTTTTAACTGCGAGTTTGATGTGACTGACGTCCATTCCGTAATGGGCTATTAGTTCGTTTGGTTCACCTGATTGACCGAATTGATCGTAAACACCGATGAATTCTTGGAAGCATGGTTTACTTCCCGCCAAAGCTTCGGCGACAGCACTTCCCATTCCGCCAGCGACTTGGTGTTCTTCGACTGTTACAACTCGGCCGATAGAACCGACGTATTCGATCATTTTCATGTCGAGTGGTTTGATGGTAGCCAAGTTTACAACAACAGTTTGAATTCCCTCCTCCGCTAATTCTTTGGCGGCGACAAGCGCGTTATGTGTAAGCGCGCCAGTTGAAACGATTGCGACTACGGGATCTTTAGACTTCCACATTATTTCAGCCTTACCTATTTCAAATGGAGTATTTTTGGTCGTGATGACTGGCGTTTTCTCGCGACCAAGGCGAATATAGACCGGGCCATCGTGTTTGGCGGAAGCCAAAGTCGCCTTACGAGCCTCTTCGCTATCACACGGATTTATCACCGTCATTCGCGGAATCATCCGCATCAGACCGATGTCCTCGAGGGCTTGATGTGTAGCGCCGTCAGGGCCGACAGAAATTCCCGCGTGGCATCCGGCGATTTTGACCGGGACATTGTTTATAGCGATTGTCGTTCTGATTTGTTCGTTATTTCGACCTGGAGAAAAAGAGGCGTACGACATTATGAATGGAATCTTGCCGTAGTTCGCCATGCCGGAAGCCACAGTCGCGAGATTCTGCTCAGCCACACCAACTTCGACATACCTCTTCGGAAACTTTTCCTTGAACCAATGCGCGCGAGTAGATTCAGCCAAGTCAGCACACACAGCAACGATTCGCTCATCAGCTTCACCCGCTTCCACCAATCCATGCCCAAAGCCATCCCTTGTCGGAATCATCTCGACGTCTTTCGAGAACAATTTGTCATTTAGTTTTGAATTGGCGTTTAACATATTATCTATTTTGATTGGTCCAAACTCCTTTCCACCATTCTGATGGAGACATTCTGATAATTTCTTTTCCAAGTTTCTTGGCCGATTCGGTTTTTAGCATGAGCAACTGCTTGTTGTGGTTTTCGTCATCGTCTTTACCATAAAGCCAAATGGTTGCTTCCTTGTTTCCTTGATGTTCGTATTCTTTTAACAAAAGTATTTGATCCAACAAATCTGCATCTTTGGCCGCGACAGCTTCTGGAGTTTCTCTTTTATGATATTCGGAAGCAAGATCGTGCAAATCAGAAAATGGTAAATCTCCTAATTGATCACGGACTATTTCGTCTTCAAACACCTTTACATATCTTTTGTGCAGCCAATTGTGGTCACCGCTTCTGATCTCACCCAAATCGTGTAAAAGACACATAGATGCGACCTTGTGTGAATCCAAACCTTCCATTTTGGCAACAATAAATCCCATAATTGCGACACGAAAAGAATGACTCGCAATATTGTCAGCGTTGTCATTTACCATCAAAGTTTGCCTGTGTGAGCGCGGAATGCGACGCAGTGACCCAACCTCATAAAGGAAGTCGACAATTTTTTCTTCGTTTGTTTTGTTTTCTGATTCCATTTTCTATGACCTAAAACCTAATAACTATAACCTATTCTGAATGTCCTCCTTCAATCTTCCCCTTCATTGTTCGCAATTCTTTCAGCCATTTCTGTTCCTGCTCTTTGTTTGGCGGAGTGCCGTGCCATTTGTAATCATACTCGATCTCCTTGATACCTTTGCCGGCGATCGTTCGCGCGATGATGACCGTTGGTTTCTCGACAATCGCTTTGGCCTGCTCCACTGCATCGATTATAGCTTCCATGTTGTGCCCGTCGATTTCTAAAACATGCCAATTAAACGCTCGCCATTTATCGGCCAATGGTTCAAGTGGCATGATATCTTCGGTCATGCCGTTTATCTGAATGTTATTTCGATCAATCACGGCTGTCAGATTTGAAAGCTTGTTCGCTCCAGCAAACATAATTCCCTCCCAAGTATTGCCCGCATCAAGCTCGCCATCAGACATGAAGCAATATGTGCGGAATTTCTTGCCATCCATTCTGGCGGCGTAAGCATACCCAGCGGCCTGCGAAAGTCCTGAACCGAGAGGCCCAGAAGTATTTTCAAGACCGGGTAGTTTTTCTCTCTCAGGATGACCCTGAAGGCGTGAACCAAATTTACGAAGGGTCGAGAGTTCTTTGACTGGGAAATATCCAGCGTGGGCCATCGTGGCGTATCTGACAGGCACAATGTGGCCGTTTGAAAGGATCAATCTATCTCGTTCTGGCCATTCAGGATTTTTTGGATCGTGATTCAAAATATGGAAATAAAATGCGGTGAAAACGTCCGTCATGTCGAGTGGTCCGGCAGTGTGTCCAGAACCGGCGTCTTCGAGCATGTCGATAATACTTTGGCGGATCTCATTCGCCTTGATCAAAAGTTTTTTTTCTTTTAAGGGGTTTAGATTAGACATATTTATTGCCAAAAATTTACGAGAGATATTCTTGTTACAAAGAAAAAGAAACCTAAGTATATCGTTATTCCTAAAAGATTTAAAAATATCTTCATGCGGCCTTTTACTGAGTCATTCAAAGCAATCATCCCAAAGATAAAACTTGTCAAACAAAATAAAAGATAAAAACCGGATTCTTTAATGGCCGCAAAAATTGTCGCGCCTGCAAATATTATTGCAATTAAATATATGTACACGTTTTTTATTTTCTTATCCATTTGAAATTCTTTTTAAATCCTCAATCGCAATTTCGGGAGCGTTGGCGCCGAAAACTGTCGAGCCGGAGACCAGGCGGTTTGCACCAGCTAGAGCAAGTTCACGCGCAGTTTCTAGATTTACTCCCCCATCAATTGAAATTATAGCATCTGGTCGCATTTCCCGAACGTGTTTCGCCTGATCGAGAACTCGTGGATCAAAGGGTTGTCCTTGATAACCGATGTTTTCAATTCCCATAAGCTGAACGAAGTTAGCTTTCATTATGACTTCTCGCCAATTTTCTAGATTGTCGGTTGTTAAAAATGCGAGTCCCCACTCAATATCGAGACTCGAAATTTCTTCCAAAAATAATTCTTTACTATTGATCGAATTGACATGAATGATGAGTCTGTTTGCGCCCAGCTTTATATATTTTTTCAAATCAGTTTCTGGCGTACGAACCATTAGATCAAATTCATATTTAATTTTGTCTGCGAAAGGTAGTCTAATTTCGCCTTCCATGAGTTCGCGAACGCTTTGTTTGTCTTTGTCAAAAAACGGCCAAGATTTGGCTTCGACAAATTCTCCGTCCATCAGATCAAGCTGAACTGAGTCGACAAAAGAATAAACTTTCTCGACTTTCTCGCCGATATCCGCAAAACCTTTTGGCATAATCGCTGGGATAATCTCCATGTAAGTATTATATCATCCGCGACTTACGACTTCCTACTTACGACTTACTCATCAACGGCCTTGATCTGCCAAGCTATTTGACTCGAGGCGACTCAAGAAAATTTGTTGGGCTTCTTTGAACTGTTCTGGATTACCCCGCCAAGCAACCAAAGCATCGTTCTGAAGCGCTCGAGAATAAGAAAAGGCTATTTGCCAAGGCAACGGTTCAAGTTTAGCTATTTCACGCAAATTATTTGTCGCCTCGTCGGATGTTTGTCCGCCCGAGAGAAATACAACGCCAGCCACATCTTTTGGTACGCAAGTTTTCAAAACTTCCGTCGTAAATTTGGCCACAGTTTTCGCATCAGCCCGAACCGCCGCTTTGCTTCCAGAAATAACCATACTCGTTTTTAAAATAAGACCCTTTGGATTTACAAAATGTTTGGTTAGTTCTTCGAACAAAATTTTTAGAACTCTTTCGATAACTGACTTTGATTTTTCAATCGTATGCTCACCATCCAAGAGAACTTCGGGTTCAACCATCGGAACTATTCCTTCGTCTTGGCAACATTTGGCATAACGCGCCAAGATCTCACAATTCTGTCGTATAGCGATGTCGGTCGGAATTCCCGAACCAATTTTGAAAGCTGCGCGCCATTTGGCAAAAGATGCACCCGTCTCTTTGTATTCTTCCAGCCTTCCCGGTAGTCCATCAAGCCCCTGAGTTACAGTTTCCTCGGGCGAACCTGGGAGTTCAATGAGACCCTGATCGACTTTTATGCCAACCAAAATTCCTTTTTTCTCCAAATGTTTGGCAAACAAAACACCTTTTTTCGTCGATTGACGAATTGTTTCATCAAAAAGAATAACTCCTGTAATAAACTGTTCTAGGTTTGGAGTAGTTAAAAGCAGTTCACGCCAAGCCCTGCGCGCTTCTTCGGTTTCGGGAATCCCAAGAGCGGCAAACCTGGCATTGCAGGTGTGATTCGATTCATCGGCCGCAAGAATTCCTTTTTTGGGTTCAACAAGACGATTAGCTATTGTGTGAAGTCTCTGAATATCCATGACGAGTTTTTAGTTATTAGTTTCTAGTGGCTAGTTAGTTATCCAGTTTTAAAATACGACGTTTATGGCGCTCGTCTCCAGAGAATTTCGTATCAAGAAAGAGATCGACGGCACGTTTAGCCTCGTCTTCAGAAATAAATCTAGCACCAAGCGACAAAATATTGGCATCGTTATGTTCACGAGCTAGTTTTATGATTTCTTCAGGTCCACCATAACAAACCGCCGCACGAACTCCAAAAAGTCTGTTCGCTTCGATGGCTTCGCCTGTGCCAGTCCCGCCAAGAACAACCCCAAAATCTGCCTCACTGCCCGTTATAGCCTCGGCTACAAGCGCCACAAAATCTGGATAATCATCTGTTGGATTCAATTCGTATGCGCCTTTGTCGATCACAACGTGACCCATCAATTCCAAATGACTCACCAAAATTTTCTTCAGCTCAAAACCAGCATGGTCACTTGCAATGTAAATTCTCATGAGTTTATTTTAGCACATTCTTTTTGATGATATAATTCGTTTATGAAAAAAATGGAACAACCGAAAAATCCCGAGATACTCCGACAAAAAATCGAACGGGCTATTGAAGAATTGGCCAAAGCAGAAGGCATGTCTGCCGAAGATATTGATTCGGATATTATTACCTTCGCACCAGTTGAGGGGAACGAAGAATTTTCAAATCCAGAATATTTTGAAATTTTGGCTGAGCAACTAAATATGAGGCTTGGGAACATTTTGAATTACGCCCAAACAAAATATGCCGAACATCACTCCGAAGACGAATAATTTATTTTCTTCTTCTTAAAATCAAACGATCAAGTACTAGGGTAAGTAAAATCCACCACCAAGAAAATCCAATGTACCCGAGAAGTTTTAAGATTATAAATAAAACCGTGAACATATTATTTTGCTGCTTTTATTACGTGTTCTATTAATGTTTTCGTGTACCCCATTTCGTTGTCATACCACGCCATAACTTTAACCAAGTTTCCATCGACGACTCTTGTCATCTCGAGATCAACAATTGACGGGATGGTCACACCGATGATATCAGACGAGACAATCGGTTCATCAGTGACTGTGAGTAATCCTTTCCAACGCGCTGATTGCGAAGCGTCAATCAAAATTTTGTTTACTTCTTCTGTTGTCGTCTGTTTCTTCGAAATGAACGTAATATCAACAAGAGATCCGACTGGTACTGGGACGCGAATGGAAATTCCATCAAAAAGTCCAGTCAAAGCTGGGAAAGCTTTGGTTACGGCGATCGCTGCACCAGTTGAACTAGGCACGATGTTTTCAGCGGCGGCACGTCCTTCGCGCAAATCTTTCTTCGACGGCCCATCGACAAGTGATTGTGAGGCGGTATAGCCGTGAACGGTGTTTAAAATAGCCTTTTCAATTCCCAAAGATTCGTGAAGCACGGCAATCAAAGGCGACGCGGCGTTTGTCGTACACGATGCATTGGAAGTGATGTCGCAAGTTCCAAATTTTTCTTCATTCACTCCCAAAAGTATAGTCTCGCCTCGTACAGTTCCATCTTCTCCTTTCGCGGGCGCAGAAATTACAACACGTCTGGCACCTTGATCTAGGTGAAATTTGGCTTTCTCATATGACGTAAAGAGTCCCGTTGATTCGACGACGACATCAATATTCAAATCTTTCCATGGAAGTCCCGAAGGTTCTTTGGAAGAGACAAATTTAGTCTCAAGTTTCTTGGTTCCGTCAGTTACAACCAAATTCCCTGTTGAGAAATCGACAGTAAAAGGCGCTCGGCCGTAGACAGAATCGTATTTGAGAAGATACGCCAGAGATTCAATCGTGCCTAAGTCATTTACGGCAACAACTTCGATATCATCTCGCTCCCAGGCGAGTTTATAAAACGCACGACCGATTCGGCCAAAGCCATTTATTGCAACACGAACTTTTGACATAAGGATATTTTAGCAAATTTATCTAGAATAACTTAAAGAAATACTGTCGTTTTCCCCATGTGCGAGGTTCAACCTCGCGCAATCTTGCTAAAATATAGTGATGCTTCGAAAAGATATTTTTGAAAATAACTACATTTATCACGTCTACAACCGTGGTGTCGACAAAAGGAACGTTTTTAGAGACAAAGCAGATTACGAAAGATTTATATTTTCTCTTGACAGGTTTAATCTACCAGAAAGAGTTACTAATACTTATCGCAGGTTAGATCAACAAATAAATTCAGAAATGGCTCCCCCTTTAATACACGTTCATGCGTACTGTTTAATGCCCAATCACTACCATTTAATCATCGAGCAACTAGTTGATGGTGGAATCTCGAAATTTTTGCAAAAAGTTATGACGGGATACACGATGTACTTCAATAAGAGATATGAAAAATCTGGTGTGATTTTCCAAGGCAGGACGAAATCAAAACTCGTAAATGATGACAATTACTTGAGATGGCTAAAAGATTATCTCGCATTAAATCCTTTAGACCTTTGCGAGAACGGCTGGAAGGAAAAAGGTATCACCAACGAAAACAAAGCTAGGGAATTTTTGCAAAACTATAAATGGCGAAGCAATTACGATTATTCAACTGCTGATTTTAGGAATTTTTTAAAAGATTTAAAAGAAGGCAATTTTCGACCATTCTAATTTCCTGTGCGAGGTTGAACCTCGCACACTTTAGAAATCAAAAAAACGCTATTCACAACCGGCCTGTGGTTCGTCGATTTCCTGAAAATGCTTCTCCTTAACCTCGCCGTTAAATATGTTTATAAGAATTTCTGGAACATCTCCATATTCAGAATTTTCTAGAATATTCGGAAAACTCTTTTCGGTGTATTTTACTCCTACCCGCCAATTAAATCCTTCCCTGAAATTCGGTCTCATCGTTAGTGAAATTGTTTTAGTATTTTCGTTGTTCCAACATTTCTCCATAATTGGCCAAGCAACCGCTTCGGCTCTTTTTTTAGAATGAATTAGTAAAAAACCAACAAGACCAATCAGAACCAGGATAATTAAATTAATTCGTCTCATTTCAATAAATCTTTTAATATTTGCAAAGCCAATTGCGGGTTTGCACTTCCCTTTGATTCTTTCATAAACTGTCCGACGAGGAATTGGATAGATTTTTCTTTGCCGGCTTTGTATTCGGCAACAACTGTTGGGTTGGCGGAAATGACAGATTTGGCTATGGTTTGTAGTTGTCCCTCATTACTTATTTGAGTAAAGCCGTGTTCTCTGGCAATCTTTTCTGGTTCGCCACCTTCACTCAACATAACAGTTAAAATGTCTTTCATTCCTCTCGAAGTAATTTTGCTTGAAAGATACATCATGACCAAGTCTGAGAAGTCTTTTTGCTTTGGCATTATAATTTTTTCGTTTACTTTCTTGTATCCAAGCAAGTCTGTAATCACAAGATTCGAAGCTTTTTGAATATTATCTCTATGAATCGTTTCTATAACACCATCAAACCATTTTGATAACTCTAAATCATTTATGTAAATTTCCACATCTTCGGCTTTGATGCCAAGCGCTTTCAAACGCTCTCTTTTAATTGTCGGCAATTCTGGCAGTTCAGCCTTCATCTTTTCCAAATCAAAAACTTCGTGCAAATGCATTTTTGGCAAATCTGGTTCTGGAAAATATCTGTAGTCCTCGGAATTTTCTTTTGAGCGCTGTGAAAATGTTACTTGTTTGTTCTCGTCCCAACCGCGAGTTTCCTGGACGATTTCCGATCCTTTGCCTGCCTCGAGCAAAGCAATATGTCGTTCAATTTCAAATTTCGCTGCTTTCTCAACAGCCTTGAATGAGTTTATATTTTTTACTTCGACTTTTGTTCCGAATTTATCAGTATCCGAAACAGAAAGGTTAAGCTCGACACGCATTTCACCCTTTTCCATGTTGGCATCAGAAACTCCGAGAGTTCGGAGAAGCAGTTGTAATTCGCGTCCAAATTCACCGGCCTGTTCGGCGCTATGAATAACAGGTTCTGTGACGAGCTCCATAAGTGGTACACCAGCGCGATTGAAATCGATAAGTGAGAAGTCTCCGCGGTCGTGTTTGTTGTTCGCCGTGTCTTCTTCTAGATGAATTCGCGTAATCGCGACACCGTTCAAAACGCCTCCAGAAACAATCGGATATTTGTATTGAGAAATTTGATAGCCTTTGGGAATATCCGGATAGAAATAGTTCTTGCGATCCCATTCGGTGAAGTTGGCGATGGTGCCATTAATCGCGAGGCCAACTTTGATGACATTTTCAATAGCCTTGTGATTGAGCACAGGCAAAGTTCCCGGGTGTGCCATGCACACCGGGCAGATATTTACGTTTGGTTTTTCCTCGTCAGGATCGTTCTCGCAGGCGCAAAACATCTTTGTGGCGGTCTTGAGTTCCGCGTGAACTTCGAGGCCAATCGTGACTTTGTATTTAGAATCCATAAAGGGCATTTTAGCAGAAAAGTAAATTTTGATTAAGCTTTTGACAATTGAGTATAAAATACTATAGTGATAACAAATACATCTGACCATGCTGAAGTTCCTCGACCCCACCTGGCCCAAAGTTGGTTCAGCCCTCCTGGGCATGATCCTCGCTCTCGTCATCATCACCTTCAGTTTCGTCGTGACACCCATGATCTTGGGCAATAACAGCACAATCTGGAGTTCCTATTGCATCCTAACCGTTACAACTGCGATTCAGGCAGCACGCATTTGGAAGCAAATGCCGGTCCAGGGCTTTTGGAACACTTCTATCCTGGTCTCTTGTTGTCTGTGCCTCTTCATGTGGATGCTTACAACTATAAGCATCTTCGACGCCAGGATGCCCCGCTAGACGCCAAGTGGCGCTTTCATTGATCATGAAAGCGCCCTTGTTGTTTTATCTTCTTAGAATCTTGACCAACTCATCACCCAATTTCTTGATCGATTCGTCATCAAAAGCCGACATGACAAATACTGGTTTACCCAAAGCCTCGAATT
>CAZSFS010000007.1:0-1957 GCA_964606255.1 uncultured Candidatus Saccharibacteria bacterium
GCCTGGGCCTGCAAGAATGTACTCGCAAGCACGAAAAGTACAGCGACGATGTTCTTCATGGAAAATGGGTTTTCTCTATTATACTCCTTATTTTATTTCGACGATTCGTAACCTTATTTCCTTTTTGTAACCAAAAAGTGATTTTTCTATGGACGCTAGAAGATTTATCCTTTCGCCGCGTTTGACGCGGTCACCAAAATCCTCAGGCTTTTTAAAGAAACTTATAGCTTTGACCAAACGATCACGCGAATCTCTAAAAGAAAGTTCGAGATGGTCTTTGGCTTTGCCAAAGATTTTTATGTCTGTGATTTCGATATCTTCAAACATAAAAGTTGGTTTTGGATTCCCTGCCCCAAATGGCGCGAGCTTATCAATTTCATTAAAAGTTTTTTCATTAACTTCGTCGAGAGAAAGTTTGTCATCAAAATTAATTTCCTCGACTGATTCAACAGAAATTTTTGTGGTTTTGTCGTAGGCTTCGATCAAACGCTCTTCCAAGAAATGAATTTCTTCGTGCGACACAGAAAATCCACCAGCGCCAGCGTGCCCGCCAAACTCCAGAAGTGAGTTGTTTGGCAAATTACTCATCATCTCGACAATGTTCACCGTTCCATCTGACCTGCAAGATCCTTTGATAACCGTTCCGCCTTCTAGTCCCCAGACGAAAGCCGGTTTTTTGTATTCATCAACAATTTTCCCAGCCACGAGCCCTAGAACTCCGGCACGCCAAGTCGGATCGCCAATAACCATGATAGATCGTTCTGCGCGTTCAGGATGAGAAAAAGTCTTTTTGACTGACTTCATCATTGTCGCAACCAAAATTTTTCTTTCATCGTTCATCTTGGTCAGATTCATGGCGGCAAGTCCGGCAACGCCCTCATCGCTAGCCGAAAGCAATTCAAAAGCCCGCATCGGAGAATCCATTCTCGAGGCGGCATTTAATTTAGGGACTATCGAAAACGTAATATCGTCTTCTTGTAAATTTCTAGCTTCAACATTCACTCGTCGGAAAAGTTGAAGAAGTCCTGGTCGACGCGTTTGACGCAAAACTTTCAATCCATAGTAAGCAAGCGCACGATTTTCTTTGACCAGCGGCACCATGTCTGCCAAAGTCGCAAGTCCCACCATATCAAGCATCCATTTATCCGCGCCTTTTTTAATTCCAAACTCTTCGGAATATTTTTTGAAAAATCCTTGGACAAGCTTGAAGAATACTCCAGAACCACAGAGCATGTTGTCCGGATAATCGTCGCCCGGTTGTTTCGGATTAAGTATCAGACAATCCGGTAAAACTTCTTTTGGTAAGTGGTGATCGGTGACAATAACTTCAAGTCCTAAAGTTTTGGCATATTCGACATCTTCGACAGCGGTAATGCCAAGGTCGATTGTTATAACGAGACTAGTTCCACCATCAGCGATTTCTTTCAAGGCTTCCCTGTTCAAACCGTAACCTTCTTTATGTCTGTCGGGAATATAAATTTCAAAATTTGTGTAGCCGACAAGTCGGAAAAAATCATTGGCCACCGTCGCTCCTGGAATACCATCACAGTCGTAGTCAGCGAAAATACAAATTTTCTCATCATTCTTGATTGCTTGATAAATCCGCTCAACAACCAGGTCCATGTTCTTCATGAGGTACGGATCATAGACATGCTCTTCGTAAGAAGGATTTAGGAATTCCTCAGCATCTTTCCCGGTCAAAATATCTCGATTAAAAAGGAGTCTCTTGGTCAAAGGACCATATTTTTCTAGGGCAGTTTCGACTTTTTTAGGAATTTCCTTGAGGGTCATGAGAGCCATTGTAGCATGCCCCCACATCTATTTTGACCCGATAAAATCTAACTTTAATCCCAAGAAATAGGTGTGGGGGCATGGTACAATTTAAGGCATGAAAACTGTTTTTGAGAAAATTATTGATGGCGAAATCCCGGCAACAAAGGTTTACGAGGACGACAAA
>CAZSFS010000007.1:2057-18064 GCA_964606255.1 uncultured Candidatus Saccharibacteria bacterium
CTCGCCGTTTACAGGCGAGAACGCGTGCCTTTTTATGAATGGTTTTGCGGAGCACCTATTGATCTAAAGCCTCAATTCCCACAAGCGTACCTTTGGCCAAAAATTCGAGCATTGCTCCCCCACCAGTTGAAACAAAAGAAATTTTTTCTTCCAAACCTAGTTGTCTAACCAAATTTACTGTATCTCCACCGCCGATAATTGATGTCGCACCTGATTCAACAATTGCATTTAGGATTTTCTTACTTCCCTCATCGTAACCTTCCTCATAAAGACCAAGTGGTCCGTTCCAGAGAATCGTTTTAAACGTTGGAATATTTTTTACAAGTTCAGCAATGGTGTCTGGACCAGCATCGACGATGACATCTTCTTCTTTTATGTTTGTAAGCTCTTTTGTTTCGCCACCTTTGACCACCACATCAAATGGTATTTTTATATTGTCCTTCTTGAAAAATTCAGCTACCGTTGCGTTTTTGTCGACGAGAGATTTACCTACGTGCAATCCTATCGCTTGGAAAAAATTGTTCGCCAGAGCGCCACCTATAAAAATCTGATCGGCAATTTTTTCAAACTTTTTTATCAAATCGATTTTTGTTTCGAACTTTGCTCCACCCAAAATGAAAAGAAATGGATGATCAGGATTCTCAATCGCTTTTTTTAAATTATCAATTTCTTTTTGAAACCAAAAGCCCGCGTAACTTTGAAGATAGTCTGACACTCCAACAACAGAAGCATGCGCTCGATGTGAGACAGCGAAAGCTTCATTTACATACATGTCAGCAAGTGAAGCCAAGAAACTCGCAAATTTTTCATCGTTTTCTTCTTCACCAACATTTTGACGCAAATTTTCTAAAAGTATCACATCGCCGGGCATCATGTCGGCAACAATCGCCCTGATGGTGTCATGATCCCAGTCAGGAACAAAATTGACCTTTAAAAATTTTTGTAAATAATCTGCGACAGGTTTTAGAGTTTCTTTTTTATCGCCTGACCGGCCAGGTCTGCCGATATGACTAACGAGGATAGTTTTCGCACCCGCTCTTTGTAAATAATTTATAGTTTCAAGACTTTTTTGAATGCGCCAGTCTTCACTTTCATCAACAACACCGTCTTTACCAAGCGGAACATTAAAATCCACGCGCACCAGCACTTTTCTTTCTCTTAGATTTGTAACTTCGCGAATATTTTTAATCATTATTTTATTTCGGAAGTAATTCTAATGATTTCACCAAAAATTTTTGGTGTAAGAGATGCTCGGCCAACTAGAAGTCCATCAACGCCAGATCCTTCAATAATATCCTGAGTGTCTTTCTCATCCACTGAAGCACCGTAAAGTATTTTTACTGGCGGCACACTCTCAGTTTTATAAATATCACCAATAACTCGTTTAATAAATATTACAATTTCTTCAATCTCGGAAGGTTTCGCGCTTCTCTTGGCTTTAGCGCCAATGGCCCAAACCGGTTCGTAAGCCAAAACAATATTTCTCACTTGAGATTTTGGAATATCTTTGAAGGCTTCGGTGAGTTGTCCCTTCAAAAATCCTAGATATTCGAGATTGCCATCACGCTTCGATTCCCCAACGCAAAGAATCGGCGTAAGTTTGTTTAGTAGAGCAACTTTGAGTTTTTTGTTTATAAGCGCATCGTCTTCACCCATCGCACGTCTTTCGGAATGACCAATGATCACATGACTAATTTTAGTCTCGATAAGCGCGGCGTATCCGGTCGATCCCGTAAAAGCCCCACGTGGCTCGACAAAAATATCCTGCGCGCCCAGACTTACAGGTTTTGTGGAACCTTTTAGACTTTCAAGGAAAATAGTTGGCGGACAGACGACCACTTCGACGTTTTTGAACTTTTTGGCGAACTTTTTGGTTTCGATAAGATTTGCTTTGGCGAGTTTCAGGGTATCTGGATTGGCTTTCCAATTGGCTACAACAAGTTTTTTGTCCGATTTCATACCAGAGAATTATAGCATGTTACGATTTATCTAAATCAAAGATTAAATATAGTCTCCCCCACTCTCATTCTTAAATTCTTTTCTAAATTGTTTCCACCCAATGAGATTACCCATCCGTTTCTTTGTATTTAGTGCTTGGGCGGGATGTTCAAAAGGACTCCAGTGTCCAGAAGAAGACAATCTCTCACATAACTTTAAATCATTAGAAATATCCGAAGTTTTTCCATCAAACAAGGCATAGCTCACTCGTGCACAACGAGCCGCACTGACTTTTTTCTTGATTTCTATATCAAGGCCTTGCTCCTTATCCATAATAAACGGAAGGTGCCAATCACCAGATTGTAGTATATTTACTCGCCGACTTTGTAAAAGCCTATTCATTTCCTCCGCTACATATCTAATTTCAGGTTGAGCTGCCTCATTTGATCTGAGTGAAATAAAATTGACCCATTCCGTGGCAGTTATAATTACATCTACCATAAGCCATGGTTCAATCAACCTATTAACTACTTCTTTATGAATTCCAATTTTTTCTCCCAGGTAATGAAATAATACTGGTACATATCTAGACCAAAGCCAGACTTTTTTCGCCATAAATAATTTTAAGCCTCTCAATGGTTTACCTGATTGCATTCCTGCCTTATTCTCACCAAAATATACGGGTATAAAAGGATCTTCAAGAACATATTTTCTAATTCTTTTTGCTGGAATAGCCCTACTCGAAGCGGAATTTCTAGAAAGGGTTCTGTGGCTGATAATATGCCCCCAGAGAAATTTAGGAATTTTAAGAACAAAAGTCGCAAGACGTTTTTGAGTATCTGCCGATTCAGAATAGGTAATTAATGAAACTTTAATTTTATTCATGTTTTTCTAGTATATCATTTACTGTACTTGGAACATCGATGAAACCTATCTGTTTAATCTCGCTGTTTGTTATGGCTTCTAAGGTTGATCCATACAATAGTCCAATAGTGCGCTCAATCTCTTCGGGAGTTGATTCATACCGATTCCCTTTAAAAGTTATAGGAAAACCATTATTTATAAGTATTAAATTATCCCAGACAACATCTCCATGAATTTCTGAAGAAGCGATACCATGGCTTCTGATGTATGTTGTCGGAAATTCACGATCAGCCGATGACATGCTTATAAGATACAGTTGGTGACCCAAAAGATCCTTGATCTCTTGAAGTTGTTTCTCATCTAAGATATTTGATCCCGTCACACCGACTACAACGTTTATAGTGTTATCGCGAATTAGGTGGACCAATTCAGATTTATCATGATGTGCAATATCATAACCTAAAGAAAAATATCCTTTTTCTTTAAATATTGAAAGTGTGTTGCTTCCCATAGGACCTAAGCCAACAACAAGAATTCGTGGCTCATTGATAGAATATTGATTGAATACATCTACCATTCTTTCACATCCTAACTGTGCAATGAGCGGACTTTCTTTTATAAGCTTAACAGCAGAACGAGCAACATTGAATATTGGAAAATGTACTTGTGATTTCTCGAGTTTTCTAAAACCTGATGAGGTTTGTTCGATGCCGACAACAGAAATATTTTTTGAAATTGAGGAAAATTCATCATTTACAATTTTAAGTAATTCTCCCCCGTCATCCAGAATGACGACTTTTGAAGGAGTTTTAATGCGGGATAAGAACAATTTAAATTGCTTCTTACAATTTTCAGAATGTTCGACATCAAATGGGATAGTCTGATCAAAAAACGGTTGAGCTATACTAAATCCGACATTACCTAATTCTTTGAGTACTTCATCGCTGGTTGAATAAATCTTTCCGAAAATAAAAATGTTTTCTTTTGGGACTCCGAAATCAACTAGGAGCTCAAACATTTTTGCCTGTGGCTCAAGAATATGTTGGCAAGCTAGGATATAGACATTCTCAAAATTGGTCTTTTTAGGCTCAAAATGACGAGAAATTTCCTCTAACAAGGGGTATTCGTAGGTGGTTTTCATGCCTAGAAAGTATATCACGTAGTCATAGGACACCTATTTGACTAATAAGGGCCTTTAGTTTATTATTAGTACGTTATTGTCCTGGCTCGCGCCGGGATTTATTGTTAAAAAAGGCATTACAACTTAATAAAAAAAGAATATGTTAGACCTAAAAACACTGAAGTCTGCCCTTCTCCAATTAGAAGAAGAGCGAAAAATTCCAAGAGATAAAATCATCGATGCTATTGAGCAGTCTTTGGCTGCCGCCTACAAGAAAGATTACGGCAAGAAAGGTCAGATCATCCGCGTCAAACTCGATATGGATTCTGGAGGAATGGAATTCTACCAAGTCAAAATCGTTGTCGATGAATCAACCGTAAGATTCTTGGCCCCCGGCGAAGAAGCCGACCTTGGTGACGACGAAAAGCGCCCGGGCAAATTTGAACCAGTTGTGGAACGTGATCCAAACGAGCCAGAACCTCTCCCCGTCTACAACCCAGAAAAGCACATGCTTATCGAAGACGCGCGCAAGATCAAAAAAGGAGTTGAGCTTGGAGAAGAAATCATCTTCCCTCTCGAACTCAAAGACGACTTCGGACGCATTGCTGCCCAAACGGCAAAACAAGTTATCATCCAGCGAATCCGTGAGGCTGAACGTGGCGCCGTTATGGAAGAATATGGCGACAAAGCTGAAGAAATTGTTTCGGGAACAGTTCAAAAAGTTGAACGTGGAGTAATCTTCGTCGACTTCAACCGTGCAACAGGTGTCCTCGGCCGTGAAGAACAAATCTTTGGCGAAAGATTTATGCAAGGCCAGCGTATCAAGGCCTACTTGATGGCTGTCGAAGATACGAGCCGCGGAGTTACTCTAGAACTTTCTAGATCTCACCCACGATTTCTCGAAGGACTTTTTGCTCTCGAGTCTCCAGAAATCGCCAACGGTGTGGTTGAGATAAAGGCTATCGCCCGCGAAGCCGGTTCCCGATCAAAGATGGCTGTAAGCTCAAGTGATAACAACATCGATCCAATCGGCGCCTGTGTCGGCCAAAAAGGCTCACGTGTCACGACTGTTATGAATGAGCTTGGTGGCGAGAAAATCGATATTATCGAATGGAGCGAAAGCCCGGCAGAATTTGTCGCCGCATCACTCTCTCCTGCTAAAATACAAAATATTGAATTAAATGAAGAAGAAAAAATCGCCACAATCACCGTCGCCGAAGACCAACTTTCTCTAGCAATCGGCAAGGGCGGACAAAATGTGAGACTCGCAGCAAAACTAACTGGATGGAGAATCGATATCAAGAGCGACGAACCCGCGAAAGAGGAAGTCGTCGAAGAAAAGTCTCCTGAAGAAGCTGTGGTAGAAGCCGCAGAAGAAACCCCGAAAGTTGAATTGGAGTAATTTATAAATTATTAATTTAATCTACGTACTACTTTTTACGTACTACGTACTAATCATATGAATCTTTGGCACGAAGTATCACGAGGTAAAAATATTCCAGAAGAACTAAACGTAATAATCGAAATTCCAAAAAATTCTCCAAACAAATATGAGATCGACAAAGAAACAGGTTTGATCGCCCTTGATCGCGCGAACTACAGCTCGTCTCCATATCCATTTGATTATGGATTTGTTCCGCAGACACTCTGGGAGGATGGCGACGCACTAGATGTGATTGTTCTAACGACATATCCCCTAGACACAGGTATCTTGGTACGTGTACGACCAGTGGCTGTCATGGAAATGATCGACTCCGGAGAATCTGATTTCAAAATCTTGGCCGTGCCTGTTGACGACAAACGCTGGGAAGATGTTCATGACTTAGCTGACATCAACAAACACACGATCAAAGAATACGTCCATTTCTTTGAAAACTACAAAGAATTGAAAAAAGGCGAAAAAGGAATTGTCACTATTCCAAAAATCTCAGGTCGCGCCGAAGCTTTGGAGGCCGTCAAGAAATCTGTCGAACTCTACGAAGAAAAATTTGGGAAGAAATAATATATGTTTGAAATAAAAAAACTAGAAAAATCTTTGATTGAAATCAAAGGCGAAATTGAAGCCACAGAATTTGAAAGTTATCGAGACGCCGCGCTCAAGAAGCTTGGTGAAAACTTTGAAATAGATGGTTTTCGTAAGGGAAAAGTCCCAACAAATATCCTGGAGCAAAAACTTCCGGAGATGGCACTCCTCGAAGAGATGGCTCAAATGGCGCTATCAAAGAGCTACGGCAAAATTATCGCCGATAATAAAATTGACGCTATCGGATATCCGAGAATCAATATCACCAAACTCGCCAAGGGCAATCCCCTAGGATTTACCATCACCGTCGCGACGCTTCCGGAAATGAAACTTCCTGATTACAAAGCTTTGGCCAAGAAAGTTAATGTTAAAGAAGAAAAAATCGAAGTTACCGACGCCGAGTTTGAAAATATTGTAAAACAAGCTCGCATGATCCGCGCCAAAGAAATGGCCAAGGGCGGTGAGATCGATGAAAATAATTTACCCGAAATTGATGACGAATATGTGAAAACTTTGGGTGGATTTGAAAACCTGGAAGACTTCAACAAAAAGGTTCGCGAAAATGTTCTCGAGGAAAAGAAGGTGCGAGCCAAAGACAAGAAGCGTTTGGAAATAATCGAAAGCATTATCGCTGAAACAAATCTAGAAGTTCCAGAAGTTTTGATTGATTCTGAAGTTCACAAAATGCTTCACAAGATGCGTTCTGATATCGAAGCCATGGGTCTCAAATATGATGACTATTTAAAAAATCTAAACAAGACCGAGGAAGACCTACATAAAGAATTTGAAAAAGATGCCGAAAAGCGCGCCAAGCTTCAGCTTATCGTTGTTGAAATCGCCAAAGCTGAAAAACTCGAGGCACCAAAAGATATGGTAGAAGCTGAAATCAAGAAAGTTACTGAGATTTACAAAGACGTATCTCCTGAAAACGCTCGTGGCTATATCGAATCTGTCCTTCAAAACGAGGAAGTCTTCAAATTCCTAGAAGCTCAAAATTAGTGTAAAATCTGACTATTAGAATTAATTCATAAAATCATGTTAATCCCAACCGTAATCGAAAAATCTTCTTTTGGCGAAAGGGCGTATGATATTTATTCCCGCCTTCTCCGTGAACGCATTATTTTCGTCACGGGTGAAATAAACGACCATATGGCCAACACCATCGTGGCCCAACTTCTTTTCCTAGAATCTGAAGATCCGAAAAAGGACATCAGTCTATATATAAACTCTCCGGGCGGATCGGTCTCGGCTGGTATGGCAATTGTCGATACAATGAATCATATCAAGCCAGAAGTTTCTACAATCTGCGTTGGTATTGCGGCTTCTATGGGTGCTTGGATACTTTCTCAAGGTCAAAAAGGCAAACGCTTTGTCCTCCCTAACGCTGAAGTTTTGATTCATCAACCACTTGGAGGTGTTTCGGGCCAGGCATCAGATATTCTCATCACCGCCGAAAATATCATCAAAATCAAGAACAAGATGACTAAAATGTTGGCTGATGCAACAGGACAAAAAGTAGATAAAGTAATGAAAGACGTTGACCGCGATTTTTGGATGGATGCCGATGAAGCCAAGAAATACGGAATTGTCGACAAGATCATGACGAAACCAGCTGGGAAGAAATAAGCGCAAAATAAAAAACTAAATTTTCTGAATCCCGAGGACCTAAGTGCGTAGACACGCTTCCGCAGGGTGAAGAAAATTTAGTTTTTTATTTTGCGCACTATCGACTAAGATCAAATCCCCAAAGTATACCGTCTTTTTTATTTATGAACCCTAAATAATCTTCGGAGGAATTTAGCTGCAGGTTTATAGCATCAATCTTTTCATTATTTTTTGAAATAAAATCATAAATTATATTTCCACTCATGTCGCGCATATCAATAGACCAGAGAACATCATCAAAACTTATTTTGCCCTTATACCAATCATCTGGCAGAAGTCCATTTATGGCTTTGGCAGGAGCGGCACAGTAAATTTTCTTTGAATCTTTTGTCCAAACACATTTTTCAGGAATGGTCGATGGTGAGATTGAGGTTTTGCTACCTGTCGCAATATCCAGCACAAAAGTAGAAACGGAGTTGTTAGTCGAAACACTAAAAAGAAGCTTCTTGCCGTCAGGACTCATAAGGGTGGTTAATCCTAACTCTCCGCCAATATTTTTAGAAATTGTTCCGCTTGGATTTCCTAAACTATATGAATATCCTGGAACTTGTCCTGATGAACTCGTGGTAATGTTTATTTTTGATGTTCCTGTAAAATCAGCCACCCATTCTGTTATCGGACTTTTAAAAATTTCTTTCTTTTTCTTGTTTGCAAAATTATATACAAAACCGACAACGTTTCCCTTGTCTGGATTCATATAGAAAATGTTTTTCTTATCACGAGAAAGTGAGATAGTCTTTATGTTGTCCGGCAAATACGTTCCAGTAATGCTACCTAATTTTGATAAGTTATTTATTTCCTCCAAAGACAATGTCAGATCGATTTTAGGTAAAACAAGTTCAGCTAGATATGTTTCTATTTTTGTTTTATCTTTCAAGTACCTCATGACGACTTTTGTCGCGGTATCATCAAAAAACGCCTCAACAACACCTGGAATAACCCCTTTTGATCTAGCAACAACCGATTCTTTCTTTCTAGGAGCAACATCCAACACGGTGCCCACAGCCGAATCAACAAACCTGGCAATCAAAACAGTTTCTGTTTCCGGAGCTTTTTTTGATGAACTAAAAGAAGAAATTCCCTGGAAAGAATTTAATTTGGCGTATGTTTTTGATCCTATCACGCCGTCACCAGTAAGACCGTTTTTATTCTGAAAATCAACTACGGCATTTTTCATATCTGTGTCGTAGTCTTCATTTATAGTCAAATTTGGACTCGGACTAAGACGATTTAAAACTGTTTTTATACTAACGACCTCTTTTGTTTTGTCCCCAAAACGCACGGTCTTGTATCCGGAAAAATCAAAAGTTTCAACAATACTGTTTTCCGAAGAAACTGTTGATTGTTCTGGTAATTTTCTTAGCTCAGTAGTGAAAGTAAAACCTGCGACAGAAGATACGTGAAGTTTTTTCAAAACGGGATTATCTTCGACAATAATTACCGTCGTAGAAGGAATTGTACTCGTAGAATTATTTTCATTTTCAGAAGAAGTGTTATTCGAGGAATTATCTTTTTCAGATCCAAGATCGACATCTCCCCCACTTGTACCAAAAGGGTTTTCGATTCCCGTCGAAGTTGGAGTATTTTGTATTTTTTTCTTCTGCGCGTCTTTGATTACAATCCAGGTAAAAATGATAAGCAAAAATGCCGCGATCAAACCTAAAATTTTCAATAATTTCTTGTTTTGCATAACTAAGGATTAATCTTTATGATGTGAGTAATTTTGTTTTTATGTGAATATTGGGTAAGCGGTGTTTTTACAATATTACTATTTGCGATCAGACCATCTGAGCTACCTCTGGATTCAGCAATCTTGCCATCACCATAATAAATCACGACATGTCCATTCCAAACCAAAATATCTCCTGGCTGAAGTTGATAGGTTTGACCTTCCACCGTGAGACTTTGACCGTTGGCACTTAAAGTATTCATTGAAACCGGCTTTGCATGATCGTGGCTGACCATACTCGCTGTTCCACCGTAGATATTCAATCCTGAACACTTTCTCACATGATTTACAAAACCAGAACAATCTAGACACACACTATTCGCAGGACAGAAAGATCCACACTGCTGTTGAGCGCCTGAGTCGTTGGTGCACATTGATGAGTTACCGTTACTTGATGTAAAACTCTGTCCGACTGGTAAAGCACCTCCCTTTCCACCAAAGCGATATGTTACTTTGCCCACAAAACTATCGATTATTTGTGGAACGGCGCCGGATCCACCGCTTTGTGGACAATACAACCCCAAATTATTTGGAAGAGAGAACGCTGTTGTTCCGCTAGTAAAAGTCGTTCCAAATATATCTGTGTCTCCTTCTAGTGTCACCACAGGTACAGTGATCCCCAAATTCGAAGCCAGATTCGGATTTATCGTATTCAAAACAATCCAACCGCCTAGTGCTAAAACTAAACCAAGGACGGCATTTTCAATCATCTGTTTGCCTTCGCTCTTGCCACCAATAGCATCTGAAGTTGCCCAAGTTATGCCTCCAATAACAATCATTATGAAAGCCAATATTCCGGCAATCACTATTAGCACTGTAAAAAATCCCCTGAGAAATTCTCCCAATTTTGAACACGGAGGATTCTGACACTCTCCCTGGCCCGAAAAACCAGGAAGAGGTGCTAAATAGAAATCCGCGCCTTGATAAGATAAATTCGGAGGAGTGTAATTAAATTGATCTTCTGGACTTATATACCCAAACGGATGAATGCCGTGAAAAGCCCAGTCTAATGGATCTGCGGGACAAAATATTCCAACAATGCCATCTGTACAATCGTATTGCAAGGCAGAATTTTCAGTATAATTTTCACCATATTCATTTTCATAAACACTCCAACCAGTGCTGTCTTCCAACATGATAAAGTAGGCACAGTCCCAACCATAAAGATTCCAATTACCGGCAAACCACCCGAGACTTAAATTACTATAACAACTCTCTTCTGTTGCAACATAAGCTAAGGTAAAATTATTCTCCGAAACAAGTATTGGAGTTTCATCCGCAACATTTATATCCGCGGCTTCTTCGCTTCCGGATTGTCCAAAACCAAGACTTTCAGCATTGTCAAAACCGACTTGATTTCTAATAGTTATGCGTATGTTTTGCCCAATACAATTTTCTGTTTCAACGTCGACATAAACGAATGGCCTATTGTTTGGGTAGGTAAAAGCATCTTCTGGGTATGACGCTCCAGATCTAAAATCTGCATCAATTACCTCACACCCCCCTGTCTGAGCAATAACGTCTTCAGATAATCCAAACACCGAAAAGCCGACAATCCCAGCAAACGCTAGCGCCAGAAATTTCAACTTATTTTTTTGAAAAATCTCCATAGTATTATTCTACATTTAATTTCAATGTTTCGGTAAATTTTCTAAAAAGCTTTTGTGTTTCATTGTATTCGAAAGATACGTTAATTAATCCTTTCGTTCCAGTGATTATTCCAACGGTATTTTTATCTCCGGCTTTAGCAGATTGATTATTCAAACTCCAGTTCATTGTAACTTCTTTGTTTGAACGCCAATCTTTCATCAAAAAATATGGTTCGGCCACCAACGTGATTCTCGGCTGGTTTATTTTTATATTGTCAGTAATGGCTTTTTCATATCGAGGATAACCCTTTAAAAAATCATATTCATAAAAAATAATGTCCGGCTCAAAAAAAACAGTGCGAGCAAAAGCAGAACTCGAACTCTCTCCATTCCCCACAGAAACACCTATTGTATTTTCTGTGTCTAGAATTTGATTAACAAATATAAAATAATTTTTACCAAGACCAGATTGAGCTGTCTGATTTTGACCATTTTTTGTCCAATTATATACAAAATTATTAGTTGAAATATTTACCCCTTTTGAATCTTTAATATTTGGAATGGCAGAAACTTTTATTCTCGATTGTTTTATCGGTAAAACCTTGCCCTTATAAAAAGGTGGTGCGTACCCGTCGATTGATTCAAATATTAAATCTACGTCGCCTTCTGGGGTGATGGTTTGGGTTTTTTCAATCTTTTCACCATTTGTAAGACTAACCAAAACTTTTAATATCTGAGTCTTGCCCATTATTGGAGCATTGAAAGAAAACATTTTCTCACCTTTTCCGGATTTCATCACTTTACCATCCAAACTCCAAGATATGTTGGCCAAATTTATATCGGAATTTAATGATGACACCAAAGCTGACATTGGCTGAGAAGCTTTTGGATTTGATGGACTGATAGATAAATTGACAGATTCAAGTACATTTTGAGCAAAAGAAGGAAATGCAAAAAAGCCTATAAATAAAACAAAAATGAATTTTAAAAAATTAAACTTTGTCATTTAATTCTTCTTCTATACTTTCGACTTCTTCTCGAATGGAATCAATTTTTTTCATTTCTTCCTTGATCTTCTGTTCTGAAGCTTCTAAGTCTTTTATTTCGCCGATATCATGACTGATGGTGTCTTTCATTTTTTTAAGATTAGAAAGTTCTTCTTTGACACTAGTCTTCTTGGTATTTAACTTCTTTTCAATCCGAGCCAAAAGTTCGGCCAACGTTTCACTCTTTTTCAAAACAGCGTCTTCATTAAGAGGGGCTTTGATTTTAGTCTCGCCAAGCTCGGACTCAAATTCTTTTTCTAAATCTTCAGCACTCGCTTTCATGCGACTTTCAGCCAAAGAACTAAGGTCTTCTTTATTTACTTCGGATTCTTCTTTGACGAATTTTATACCGGTTTTCTCAACGTCAACATCGTTTGAGCTAGGTGTTGTACCATCGATATCGACGATTTTTTCTCCTGCCTGCTCAGATAGGTCGCCTACCCCGGTCGCCTCGTCTTCTTCACTTCGAAGAGGTGTATCGCTGACATCAATACCTACCCCAGACAAAGTTTGTTTGTCTGAATCATTTATTGGTCCAGGAATGCTAGGTTTTTTAGTATTTGGCATAGAGTAATTGTAACACAAGTACGTAGTACGTAGAGCGTAGGACGTAGAAAAAATGTTAATTTAAGGCCGTTTTCAGCCCTACGTGCTACGTACTACTTCCTACGTCCTCATTAGTAGTTTTTAAACATCTTCTCCAAATCTTCGATTTCTTCTTCTAAATTTTCAGATTCGGCTTTCAATGTATCTGATTCCGTCTTTGGTTTTTCGACGATTTTTATTTGTTCCTCCGGTATTTTGGCTGGCTCTTGTCTTGCTGGAGCAGACTGTGGAACTTCTTCTTCTCGTGAACCAATGGCCTGAGCCAGGCGCTCTGTCTCGTTTTGACTAAATTTTTTCTCTTCTTCTTTATAATCTTCTTTGGCGCGCTTAATGGCCAAAACTTGTGATGGGTCAGAGGTGATAATTTGATCTTCAGTATACGAGGCAATAACCTTGATCGCCACATGCTTTAGCCCAGCAAAGAAAATCCCCTCTCCGACCTCGGATTCGAGTAGCAGATATTTTTCTTCGTCCGTTAGATTAAAAACTTTTTGCAAAGCATCAGCCGAACTTGTCGATTGTTTCAATAAAAGCTGCATCGAAGAGTTGGTAACGATGGCCATTCCGTACTGAGAATCAACGAAATCGTTAACATCCTGAGTGATAGTAGAAAGTCCCAAGAAATATTTTCGTCCTCGTTTAGCAATCGAATACAAAAACGATGCTGTGTCTTCGGATTTCATCATCCACCAAGCCTCGTCAACAATCAAAAGACGTTTTTTTAAGTTCTTTCTGACTGCATTCCAAATGAAGTGCGTGACGATGTACATAGCCACTGGTTTCAAGTCGTCTTCCATATCTCGAACGGAGAAGACAATAAAACGTTTATTGATGTCGACATTTGTCGGTTGGTTAATGAAATTTTTCCAAGACCCTTTGGTGTATTTAACCAAACGCGTCATGATCGAATCCGATCCTTCGATACCAGACAAAACCATTTCAAAATCAGAAAGAAGGGGTGGTTCAATATTAGCGAAGTCAGATTCCGCAGTAATATCTTTTAGAGCATAAGTTTCAGTTACGGCCTTGTCGATGATGGCATCTTCCTCTGGAGTAAGGCCTCCGAGCATGATACGAAACATTCCAACTAGTTGAATAGTGTTGGAGCGCAAAACATCTTCTCCGGTTTCGTCTCCTGTTGGAAGTGGCAAATCGAAAGGGTTGATGTGGTGTTCAGAAGAAAGCGAAATATTAAAATATCGTCCACCAATAGCTTCTGATAAATATTCGTATTCCCTTTCTGGGTCGATAACGATAACCTCTGCATCAAACATGAGTGTTCGAAGGATTTCAAGCTTTGTGGCATAGGATTTACCCGAACCAGACTTGGCAAATGTTACAGAGTTATAGTTTTCGAGCGAGAATCGATCAAAGATAATTAGGGATGAATTGTGACGATTTACACCGTAAAGAATTCCCTTGTCAGAAGACAAATCGAAAGACACGAACGGAAACATTGACGAAAGTGGCTCGGTATTCATCTTCTGATGAACAGCCAAAAAGTCCGTTGCGAGTGGTGCAACTGAATTGAAGCCGACGTCTTGCTGGAAAAGAGCAGGTTTGATGTAAACAAGCTTGGCTTCGAGAATTGATTTAATCTCGTTTTCTAGTTTCGACAAATCCTGCATCGTGTCCGCATAAATCGTGATATAAAGTCCAACGTCGAACATTTTGTCTTGGGCTTGTTGCAGAGAGTCACGCAGGGCCTCCAAATCCTGATATGCGGTATCAAGAACTGGATCTCGGACAAGACCCTTCGATTCACGAACGTTTACCTGACTTTGGACTTCGGCGACTTTCTTTTGAAATTTTCGCAAAATTGTGTTCGTGTCTAGCGGATGAACATGGATCGCCACATCAAAAATTTTGTCTAGATTGATGATCGGCGTAAACCAATTATCCGATAGAAATCTAGGATACGATATAACGAAATAAGTTCTGGCAATTTTATCTCCAAGATTTAGAGCTTTTGGTGAAATTTTCAGAGCTGAGGGCGCCAAAATATCTTGCAGCTCAAGTGTGGCCGCCTGATAAATTTCCTCAGGCAAAACTGGAAGTATTTCCCTTTTGGTGTTTACACCTTTTTTAGATTTAAATATATCAAAAATTCCCATATGTTTAGTGCGTAGTACGTAGCTCGTAGCTCGTAGCTTTTGATGATTTATAATTTTTGATTTTCATATTTTTCATAATTTTCTAATTGCTACGGTCTACGAGCTACGCGCTATTCTTATTACTTCCTAATTCTATCGGACTTTCAGCGTCGCCAGGATTAAAGACTCTGTAGAATAATTCTACTTCATCTTCGGTTTTTAACTGCACTGTTCTGATACCGAGTCTAGAAAGCCCTTGAGCAACCAGAGCCACACGTTGCTCCAATTGTGAACGTTCTTCACTGAATGCTTTCTCTGCTTCGGCACGATTTACGTTTTTATTCGCCGGCAAAATTCTGTCCATAAGGCCTGGCTTGGCTCCCGAATCAGTTGAAGTTGGCATCAAAGGCACGACCAAGAAAAAATGTTTAGTCATAATATTTGTTGACTCAGTAAAGTCTTTGATGAATTTGATATATTCTTCGGTTTGGATTTTCAAGAGCGGTTCGGTTTGCTCTCTCAAACGTTCTTCGAGTAAAGTGATATAAGAAGTAATATTAAATTTACGAGACTGAACACAGATTTGTAAAGAAAAATCGAGAGTGTTCAAGAAATTTTGAAACTGCATAATCGTAGCCGTCTGTTCGTCTTCCGATTTGAGAGACAGGTTTACAGACGAAGCCATAAGAATAGCGCGCAAGCCACCGTCTTTTAAAACGACAATCCCATCTTGGATTTCTTTGATTGGAACGAATTGTTGTGAAGCTTTAGCGTTTAGTGCCATAGGTTTAGTGCGTAATACGTAGCTCGTAGCTCGTAGCTTTTGATGGTTTATAATTTTTCTCTTTGATATTTTTCATGATTTTCTAAATGCTACGATCTACGTGTTACGAACTACGCGCTCATCATCTACTTATCACGTTTCTGCATATCAAGAACGTCCAAACTCCAAGAAATATCTGATAATCGACTCTCGGTCAATTTCGGAATACCGGCCAAAGGTGGTGCTTTCTCGGAAGCTTTGGCAGCAGCTTTGACTTTGTTCTTCTCGGCTTTGCGCTGTTTCCAGATAAAAAGCTTGCCTTTGATAATATAAACAAACCAAGCCTGGAGAACCTCGACGAACGGTTTTCCGTTTACCTTGTAAAAAGTGAGCGCGAGCGCTAATCCAAGTATTGGTAAAATTAAAAATATCGATATATAAATCGGAAGAAGCTTATAGAGAGCATAGGCGCTTCCCGCTCCTCCGGCCAAATACACGAATTGCTTGAACGTAAAAGGCCCAAAAATTTTATCCTCAATATCAATAAATTGCGGAACCTGGAATCGCATGA
>CAZSFS010000008.1:0-18043 GCA_964606255.1 uncultured Candidatus Saccharibacteria bacterium
TAAAAAATATTGAATCTCCGGCAATTTCATTATTTGGCATGGAGATATTTTAGCACTGCTTCAAGAAATCAACCAATTGCGTAATTGAGGATTCCAATTCTCCATCTAAGTTTACTATTTCAATACTTTTCTTCTGATGAAGTTTGGAAAGTCTTTGAAATTCCTGTTTTGTTTCTTCCTGGTATTTGACCAACATTTGGAAAGATTCTTCTTCAGAAAGACCCTCTGGGAAAAGAGCGCGATCTCTATTTATTTCGTCCTTGTAGATTCTTGTCCAAACTTGTTCAATCGGTGAAGAAATAAGAACAAGTGCGTCGAATTTTTTTATAGCATCACGCGTTATTACATTGACCTTGCCGCGAATAAGATTAAGGTAGTGCGAATCAACAATCAAATCTCTATCTTTTACAGAAGCGAGTCCATTAAACATCTCTTCCCTTATCTCCATCTGTTCATCGCCGGGTATGGCGCGTAAGTACTCGTAGTCAGAAGGCCGACCGATCTTTTCCATCATCAGTCTACTTGTCGAGATATATTCAAAGCCTAATCGTTTTGCTGCCTCTTTCAAAAGAGTGGTCTTCCCAACCCCATTGATCCCACCAACATATACTTTCATAAAAAATTTGTGCCGGAGAGAGGAATCGAACCTCCACACCTTGCGGTACACGATTTTGAGTCGTGCGCGTCTACCAATTCCGCCACTCCGGCATGAGTGTTAATAGTTTACAAGAAAAAAATAAATAATCAATTAAAAAGCAAACAGGCCACCCTCCGAAGAAGATGACCTGCCTGTGCTCTGTGCTGCTTCCTTAGCGTTAAAGGTTCGGATATCGCACGTAGCCAGTTGAGAGAGCATGAACACTTGAAGTGTCCGAAAATCGATGGATGACACCTATGTAGCAACCAGTTAGCTATGTCGGCCCAGATTAGTACTTGGTGGCGTTGCAGTTGGTCTTTTGACCGTTTTGCTGCCTTCTGGCCTCAGCACCCCTATTGACTTGGATGCACCCCGATCGATCTGAGACCATATTACTCACCCACAAAAATTTGTCAAGCGATAAAAAGAAATGGCCGCCCCTTCCGGGGCGGCCACCAATCAAACTTCGACGGTCAACACACGGTGTTAACGTGCAGTCCCCCACAACTAAATCCAGACTTTTCAACATCCGGATCACTGGCCTCTGTCTAGTGTTACCCAAACTTCGCCATAGTCATTACGGGTAGTCCTCAGCCTTGCAGCCTTAACCATCTAGTTCGACTTGATTGAATTTTAATCTTTCTTACTGTATTGTCAAAGTCATGCAAAAACCCCTAGTTTACGTCGTCTGCGGACCAACGGCCACCGGCAAATCCGACTACGCCGTAGAACTCGCTAAAAAAGTTAATGGCGAGGTTATTTCGGCCGACTCCAGACAGGTTTATCGTGGAATGGATCTGGGTACCGGTAAAATTACGCTAGAAGAAATGAAAGGTGTTCCACATCACCTTTTGGACATAAAAAATCCCGATGAAGATTTCTCTGTCGAGGAATTCCAGAAATTGGCATTTGAAAAAATTGAGGAAATACTCGCGCGAGGCAAAACTCCAATTATTTGTGGTGGTACAGGATTTTATATCCAATCAATCACTGACAATATAATTTTCCAAGACATTCCGAAAAACGAAACCCTTAGAAAGGAATTGGAAGAAAAGAGTTTAGAAGAACTTAAAGAAATTTTGGCAGAAATTCCACAAGAAGAAAATTCAAAGATAGACGTTGAAAACAAGCGCCGACTAATTCGCGCCATAGAAATAGGAGAATTTCTGGGTAAAATCCCCGCCATTCAAAAAGGTCCGAAGATGTATGATTTTGAATTCACCTATTTAGATTTCCCTGACGAGATTTTAAAAGATCGAATCGAAAAGCGACTCAAAAAAAGATTAGAAATGGGAATGGTAATGGAAGTGGCAAAACTTCACGAAGACGGTCTTTCTTGGAAGCGACTGGAAAACTTTGGTCTTGAATACAAATACATCGCAGAATTTTTACAAGGAAAAATTTCTGAAGAAGAGATGCTAGAAACTTTGAAACTAAAAATCTGGCAATATGCCAAACGCCAGCGGACCTGGTTCAAGAAGGGTCTGCCCTAACTGGTGTTTTTGGCAAAATTGATATAATATTTTGTAATTCGCTCTTTGTAGAATTTTATAGGGTGGCAACCTTACGGTTGCCACTAACGGCCCTCCGGAATTGCTGGAGGGCCAGTTGGGCGATTAGTTAAGTGGTATAACTTCGGTCTCCAAAACCGATGTCGTGGGTTCGATTCCCCCATCGCCCGCAAAACAGAAAAAGTCTAGTTTCGGCTGGGCTTTTTCTGTGTATTTGAAATATTTTCCTTGCGGAATAAAATTATCCCCGTCATTAAAGTGTTAACGGTAATCATAACAATCGAGTGAAGCGTCGTTGCGATATTGTAAGCCTGAAGAGAAAAAAGCATCAAAATGTGACGCAAGACATTCATACCATAAAGTGTAGGTGCTTCGGTTCTGGGATGAGACCATGTTTTTCTGATCGTTGGAACAAAAGCCACGAGATCAATCGCAACAGCAATCACAACCGAGATTGTTGGGTCTTTGGTCAAAAGCCATGGAATAATTCCGAGAAGGGCCAAGACAAGAAAGACTGTATCTATTTTGCGAATATTTTTAAATCCATACTGCAGAGAAAATAGGAAAATTATTATGGTAAAAATTTCAGCAGCTGCGGTGGGTAGAGCTCCGATACCAGCACCCCGAGCAAGTTGTCCAAAGAAAACAATACAAGAAACGATAGACCACACGAGCCAAGTGTACGGATGTGGCATAACCTTTTTTCTGACAATATCTCTAAGGTATGGCAAATTTCCGGCAACGGCAAGTAAGGCGGCTATTACAGCAATTGTGGTTTTCATAGTGACTATTCTAGCATTTAATGATTTTTAGTATAATTAGTCTATGGCATATAATATTCATCCCATATTGGTTCACTTTCCCATCGCGCTTCTTTTTCTATACTCGGCAGTAAAATTATTGCCACTTAAAAAGTGGTTTCCCAAAGTTTCTTGGAAACATATTGAGTTGGCGCTTCTGGTTCCTGGAGTGCTGGGAGCTTTTATGGCAAATGTGACTGGCGAAGCTGCTGAACATTTGATAAGACCAAATCACAAACTCGTCGAAACTCACGCCTTTATGGCACTGACTGCGACGTGGACGTATGGTCTCTTGCTCGCCGGAGAATTACTTTATTGGATCAATATAAACCTGGTATCAAAGTTGAAATCGTCTTTCGTCTTGTCGATTTTTAATAAACTTCGAAATATTCTTATTAATCCCACGATATCCAAGTTGCTGGCCCTTCTAGGCCTTGTCGCGATATCGCTCACCGGCCTATTGGGTGGAATTATGGTTTACGGAGTTTCGGCTGACCCGCTAGCAAAGTTCGTTCTAAATATTTTGGATATATCTCTACAATAGTAGGACAAGCAAAATCCCGCGTCATGCGCGGGATTTTGCTATTTCTTATTTCTTCGTTTCTTTGTAAGTTACGTGTTTCCGAACCTTTTTGTCGAATTTACGCAAAACTAGAGGGTCTGGGTTTTGCTTCTTGTTTTTGAAAGTTCGGATGACAGTCTTCGAATCCGAGCTCTTCATTTTTATAAGTCTATCTTGTGACATAAATTTCTTTGGTTAAGTTTGCAAATATTAGCATAGCTCAAATTATTTGTAAATACGGGGAATTTGAGCGTTTATTCGGGTAACAAACTCGTAATTTATCATCTCCAGGCGGTATTTTAGCTCATCAGTGCTAATACAGTCTTCCCCCTGATACCCTACGAGGACAACCTCGTCTCCTATCGTAACCCCCGGAATATCGGTCACATCAACGATCGTCATATCCATCGATACCCTTCCGTATATTGGAGCTCTTTTACCGCGCACCAAAACTTCCCCAAGATTAGTCATAATTCCTGTTAAGCCCTGCCAATATCCGACCGGAAGCGTGGCTATTTTAGAATCTCTTTCGATACACTTTTTTAGATCATATCCCAAGAAGCTTCCTTTTGGCTTTTCTTTTACTTCCGCAATGACTGTTTTCCAAGTCATAACCTGTCGAAGTTGTATTTTATCTTTGGCCCAATCGCGAAGCTCTCGTGAGCCCCAATGACCATAAAGACCGATTCCGATTCGAACCATATCAAAATGATATTTCTCACCGAGAATACATCCGGACGCCGCCGAAGAATGTTTGATTGGATCAAAACCACGCTCTTTGAAAGAGGCAACCCACCTTTCAAAAATTTCTGTCTGTATGTCGGTGTAATAATTATGTGATGGACTTTCAGCGTAAGAGTAATGAGTAGAGAGTCCCTCGACTGCCAACTCTTCTCTGGTCAAAATTTCCAGAACTTTTTCCATATCACTTTCCAGAAAACCAAGTCTTCCCAAACCCGTATCAACATCGATATGGATTTTTGGATTTAAGTTTTTCAAAGTGATCACTCGATCAAGTATGTTGAAATTCGAAACAACAAAAGACACTCCTCTTTTTACAACTTCTTCCAATAAGTCCTCTTCGATGTAGCCCAAAATTAAAATTGGCTTTTTGATTCCAGAATCCTGCAAAAGAAATGCTTCACGCGCTTCGTCGACAGCAAAAAAGTCTGCGCCAAGATTTTCCATTTCTTTGGAAAACTGAAGAATGTCGTGACCATAAGCGTTCGATTTGACCACGGCCATTAGTTTCGTCTTGGCATCGAGCAAAGATCTAAAAGAGTCGTAATTGTGTTTGATGGCCGAACGATCGATCTCGATCCAAGTTTTATATTTGTGAGCGTTACTTTCCATGATTCTTTCTCTTCCATTCATAAGCGATAATCGCAGCTGAAACAGAAGCATTTAGAGATTCCACTCCAGCTTCCATTGGGATAGAAAGTAGGTAGTCACAAGCATTTTTAGTTGATTCACGAATTCCACGACCCTCGTTTCCCACCACAACAGCAACGGGCGCATCAAAATTTTCATGCCAAATATCTTTCTTTTCTTGCGATTCAAGTCCAATAACCCAGAATTTTTCGTCTTTTAATTTTTTGATAGCGTCGTTGGTATTTGAGACAACGATGATTGGAAGCTTCGAAGCCGTACCGGCTGAAGTTTTGAAAACAGTTGAAGTGATTGGTGCTTGGCGATGCTTGGACATAATGACTCCGGATGCTCCAGCCGCGGCAGCCACGCGGATGATTGCACCAACGTTGTGCGGGTCTTCGAGTTCGTCTAAAACAAAAACGAGTGGATTTGATTCTTTGTCGACGGTTTGAATCCAGTCAGCAAAATCAGTACTCTTGAAAGCTTTTAGTTCAGCAACGAATCCCTGAGTATTTACGTCGCCCACCAAAGAAATAAGTTTATTTTCTGGAACTTTGGAAATTGGAATTTTGTGTCGGGAAAGAAATTTTCTGACTTCGACAAGATCACCTTCTTTTATCGAGTCCTTGAAGTAAACCATTTTGACGTTTTTGGGATCAGCAAAAAGCGCCTCTTCAATGGGCTTTCTACCATAGATGTAGAGAGAGGTATCTTTTTTCATAATGACAGACTACATTAAATTTGAGGTTTTATCAATATACATTGAAAATGCAAAATTTGTATGATATTGTAGCTCTTGTTGTAATGCGTCGGTGGTAGAGTGGTCAATTACAACAGACTGTAAATCTGTCGGCTTCGGCCTACGCAGGTTCGAATCCTGCCCGGCGCACAAATGCAAAAAAGTTCGGTTTCAAAGCCGAACTTTTTGCTTAGTTGCCAAGAAACTAATAGGTGTGTAGAATCGCAAGCAAACCCCACCACCATGCCACATCCTCGGATCATCCCCTGGAAATGGGGATCTGTCAGTCTTGACCAAGCTCTTCCATACCTATATCAGCTACTTAAGTTCGCCCATCGGTATCGCGAACTGAATAGCGCCAATCAGTGCGCGCAACTTGTTTTCGAGAATATCCATTTTGCGCAGGCAGACGAACGTTACGAGATCATCTTCTCGGTGAACAAGGTGAGTTACTTGGCAACAATTTCCAACGGCAGATGGTATTTGGAATTCCTGTTGCACGGACCAAACACCGAAAGCTTGTGGCAACTGGAAGCTTCGTGGCAGCATCTCTTCGAGCAGATGTTCGATCTAGAGTTCGCTGTCGTGCACACCTTCATGCAACCACGTGAACAATAACCAGCCGACATACACCGAAACGCGGGAGCGGCCCCGCATCTGAAGCCCCGGGTCATCCTGGGGCTTCTTGATTTTTATCTAGGCAATCACTTTTTCCTTGGAAACTGATTTTCTCTTTTCTTGATCGGTGATTACGAGTTGTCCGTCTTTTTCATCTACAGTAACTTTGGCACCAGCTTTTATCTCGTCAGAGATAATTTTTGTCGCAATTGGATTGAGAATTTTAGTTTGGATCAAGCGATTTAGCGGTCGGGCACCGTATTGCGGATCATAACCCTCTTTGCCGAGATATTTTAGAGCTTTGGCAGAAATATTGAGAGTGATTTCTTTTTCTTTCAAACGTTCGATAACTTTGGCAATTCTAATTTCCACAATTTTCATAATTGCTTCCGGTGACAAAACATCGAAAACAATTGTTTCATCAAGTCGGTTTAGGAATTCTGGACGGAAATTATCTTTCAAAGCTTCGAGGACTTTATCTTTGGTGTATTGATAGTCTTCACGATCAGTTGTATCGGCAAATCCAATGCGTTCCATTTTTTGAATAAATTCTGAACCGATGTTCGATGTGAGCACGATAACTGAATTTCGGAAATTGACCACGCGACCCTTGGCATCAGTCAGACGTCCGTCATCAAGAACTTGAAGCAAGATATTGAATACTTCTGGATGCGCTTTTTCAATTTCATCGAAAAGGATAACCGAATACGGTCGATGACGTACGGCTTCGGTAAGCTGGCCAGATTCGTCGTAACCAACATAACCCGGTGGCGAACCAATGAGTTTCGAAACCGAATGTCTTTCCATGTATTCACTCATGTCGACACGGATCAATGCCTTTTCATCATTAAAGAGAAATTCGGCCAATGTTTTTGTAAGTTCTGTTTTACCAACACCGGTTGGACCGAGAAACATAAACGAACCAATTGGTTTATTCGGATCAGAAATTCCCGCGCGATTACGGCGAATTGTTTCAGCTATTTTCTTTATCGCCTCGTCTTGACCAACAACCCGTCCATGCAAAACTTCTTCCATGCGAGAAAGTTTTGCTCTCTCAGCCTCGAGCATGCGCGCTAACGGTATACCAGTCCAACGAGAGACAACTTCGGCAATGTCTTCGGCGGTAATCTCTTCTTTGAGGATTCGACGATCTTTTTGAAGTTTCTTGAGTTTGGCAACCTTAACCTCCAAATCTTTTTGCAAAACCGGAATCTTGCCATAACGAATTTCCGCTGCACGACCAAGATCGGCTTGTATTTCAGCATTTTCGGCTTCGAATCGAAGTGCGTCGAGCTTGGATTTTAGAGCACGAATCTCATCGAGAGTATCTTTTTCGTTTTTCCATTTGAGTTCGAGCTCGCGAGTTACTTCTCTTAGATTTGCGATTTCATTTTTTATCTCTTTAATTCGAGACAAAGATTTTTTATTTTTTATATCATCAGAAGAATTTTTTAGATCTGTGTTTAGTGCGGCATTTTCAATCTCCAAACGCATAATTTTACGACTCGCGTCTTCGAGTTCGGCGGGTTTGTTCTCGAGCTGCATTTTTAGTGACGACGAAGCTTCATCTATCAGGTCCACGGCTTTGTCTGGCAAATATCGACTTGTTAAATATCTAGTCGACAAATCGACGGCCGAGATAATAGCGTCATCAGTGATGCGTACACCATGATAGAGTTCGTATTTTTCTTTTAAGCCCCGCAAGATTGCCGTTGTGTCTTCTTTCGAAGGTTCTTCAATAAAAACTGGTTGGAAGCGACGCGCCAAAGCCGCGTCTTTCTCGATATATTTTTGATATTCCTTGATGGTTGTGGCGCCAATCGCGCGAAGTTCACCGCGCGCAAGCGCAGGCTTCAACATGTTTGCCGCATCCATTGATCCTTCAGACTGTCCGGCGCCGACAATCATGTGAATCTCATCAACAAAGAGGATAATTTTTCCCTCGGCCTTGTCGATCTCTTTCATGATGCCTTTTAGTCGCTCTTCGAATTCACCGCGATATTTGGTACCAGCGAGAAGTGATCCGAGATCAAGAGACACAATATCTTTGTCTTTAAGTGAGTCAGGCACGTCACCCTTGGCGACCCTTTGCGCAAGTCCTTCGACAACAGCCGTTTTACCAACGCCTGGCTCACCAATTAGAATTGGATTATTTTTTGTTCGACGAGACAGAATTTGCATGATTCGCATGATTTCAGAATCGCGACCAATAACCGGATCGAGTTTGTCTTCTTGGGCGAGTTTAGTCAGACTTCGGGTGTATTTTGATAGGAGTCGGAATTTGGTTTTGGCTTGTGAGCCAGTTACTGTTTGGTTACGCAATTCATCGAGTGCTTTCAAAACTTCTTCTTTGTTAATTTTGAATTGTCCGAGAAGTTCTTTAATCTCGCCCGCTGAATCAAACAATGCGAGAAACAAGTGTTCGGTCGAAACAAATTCGTCTTTCAAAAACTTGGCAACTTTGTTGGAATTTTCGATAACTTGCGCAAGGTCGGGTGTGAGATAAATTTGGAAAGACGGCGCCATCGTAGTACGTGACTCTGGTGAGTCGATCATCTCCATGAGTATCGAAGAAAGTAAGACAGTATCAATTTCGAGCTTTTCAAGAATCGAAGTAACCATTGATTCGTCCTGAAGCATCAAAGCCCCAAAAAGGTGCATAGAATTAACGTGATTCTGTCCACGTTCAATAGCGAGCTCGTGGGCTCGGCGAATAGCTTCCTTGGCCTTGGTAGTGAAATTGTGAAATGGTTGGGGTTGGTTCATATTTTGCAAGATTATATCAATACAGACGTACCAGATACGTCCATAATACAATATTTGAGAGCGTTGGTCAAAAGCTATTTTACAGAGTAATTTTCGAGATCGACGCGATCAAATTCGATGAGTTGTTTGGATTCGAGATCGTAATGTGCACGAGCGTAAGGATTTTCCGGACACGTTAGTTTGAATGGGTCCAATTGATACATATAAACTGTGGACTTGAGCGGCCTTCCAGGATAACACCACAAAATCCATTTCTGCTGATTCTCAATGTATTCGTTTGGAAGTTTTATTTTATTATGTGTGACCAAGTAGAACATAAGAATTTCTTCCAAGTAAAAATTTACCTGGTTCTCGCCCATTTCTCGTCCGTAAATATCGCAATCGTCTTTTATATATTTCTGGAAAAGTTCGTCTTTGGAATAGATTTCTTTTAATTGTCGAAACAAAACATCGAAGTCATTCGTTCCAACGTACAACTGATTCCAAACCATGTAATTGAATCCGTGCTGAATCTGGAAATCCATATTATTTTTCTCAACAATTTTCTGAAATGCATTTTTATGTTGAATAACTTGATGCATAAACGAATGCTTGAGTTCCGGTGCTGGCTTATCTGAATACATATACAAAAAATCACTGTAAATAAGATTTAGACCCATCAAAGGTTTTCTGACTTTTGATGGATGAAATATTCTCGTATAATTAACACAATCTTCAGCTGATTGACCTCCTCCTCCTCCTCCTTGGAAATCAAGCTTATTCATCGACAACCCAAACAAAAGAAGCCCCTTTTCAGGAGGAAGTTTATTTATATCGAAAAAGACATTCTTCTCGAGTTTCGGATTTATTTTCATTATTTAATTTTATCACACCACCCTTATCGCCTCAACCTTAAGACAAGAGGTCCAACCTCTAGTCTTAATAAAGATCGTCGAGATAGAGCAGTTTGCTCTGCCCCGACAAATATTTCTCATAGGTCTTGTAACTTCTACAACTACTCCAAGGAAAATTGGTCAAAAATTTCATACTCTCTTTGACTGATTTTACTTTTCCATTTTCTTTCCAATTTTTATCAAAGAGATCAACGGGATTCAAATGCAGGTAAATTTTTAATTGTAAATAATATGGGTTTGTATCAATATGTCTTGATTTCGTTTTTCCTTGAAATAAAGCACCTGTACGGTTGTACCTTTTATTGAAATACATCGTATAGCCAGTCATAACTTTCTGGAGAAACTTAGAAATACCGTTTTCTTCAACCTGTTCAAGAATTAAATGATAGTGATTTGGCATCAGACAATAATCCTCAATAATAACAAGCGGCCTCTGTTCTTTTTTGGGCTTACGTTTCTTAACATCTTTTTTGGAAAGATCGCGAGTTACGTTGTAACCCTTATCAGAATCATTAAAAGAATTAATTATAAAGAGAAATCTTTCATAATCTTGTTTGTCTAAAAAAATTTTTCTCTTCTCTGTCCCACGATTATAAATATGATATTTTTCTTTAGTCGCAAAAGGTTCTTTCCTATTCATGAAAAGATTATACCTTAAGACCAGAGGTTGGACCTCTAGTCTTTGTGGATATTTTTATATTTAGAGAAAATTTGTTGGAGAGACTGGATCAGTTTATCTACATCGCTTTTTTTGCTTTCGCGACCGAAAGATATTCGCAGGCTTCCTGTATCAGATTTTCGCAAGGCTTCGATGACGTACGATTCACCACCCTCTTCAGTATTACAAGCGGATTTTTCTGAGACCGCAATTCCCTTTGCGTCGAGTTCAATGACGAGGAGTTCGGAATCAAATCCGGGAAAAGTAATATTAATGTTGTTCGGCAATCTATTTTCACGCGAACCATTTACAATAAACTTCCCGGAGAAATTTTTCTGAAGTTCGTCGAAACAATAATTCTGAATTTTGCGAACACGCACAGATTCCGATTCCCTTTCAGTAACCGCAAACTCGAGAGCTTTGGCAAAACCAAAGATACCAGCGACATTTTCCGTGCCAGGGCGCAAATCAAATTCTTGTGAGCCACCCATGAGAATTTTCTCTAATCGTGTACCAGATTTTACAAATAGTGCTCCAACGCCAGCCGGCCCGCCGATCTTTTCTGAAGACATGGTCATAAGGTCTACGTGCAAAGTTTCTAAATTAATTTCTTCGTAAAGCGGTGCTTGCGATGCATCAGTATGCACAACCGGATATTTTGCTTCGTGATTTCCCAAAACATGTTTTTTGAAATGACGAATCTCTTTGGCAATTTCACGTACCGGTTGGATAACACCAATTTCGTTTGAAGCAAAAATTATTGAAACGAGGATTGTTTCCGGTCGCAAACTGGCACGGAGTTTTTTCAGATCAACGATTCCATCAATGTTCACTTCGAGATATGTGACTTCGGCTAATTTGTTTTCTTCCAAGTGTTTGCAAATTTCTATAACACTCGGATGTTCTATACGCGTCGTTATTATGTGTGGAGTTTTACCGGAATTGTTTGCTGTCCAAGCAAAAACAGACCCTAAAATAGCAGTGTTGTTTGATTCGGTCGCGCCCGAGGTGAAAATTATTTCTTTGGCGCGGCAAAAAGTGGCCGTTGCCACTTTTTGCCGCGCCTCTTCCAAAATCTTCTTTGCCTTTATTCCTTCGGCATGGATAGTCCCCGGATTACCGAAAACGTCAAAATCCCGAAGTATTTTTCTCACTTCAGGTCGAATAGGCGTTCCTGCCGCGTAATCCAAATATATTCTTTTTTTCTTACCGAACATATGGCCAAATTAGCACAACCATTATATAATTTCCAGGCATGACAATGAATCTCATGATAATTTTAGGGCTTCTGATTTTGGCTATTTTAGTCTTGGCGATTTTTGTTTTCCGGGCCAACACTCGTATAAATAGACTTCTTCAGGGTAAAGATGCCGAAAATTTAGAAGACACTTTCAAATACTTGATCGAGGAAGTAAAACGTATGAATGACAATCAGATAATTACCGAAAAAACTCTTCATAATCTAAATAACAGACTCCGTCGATCTCTCACCGGCTTCAAGACCGTCCGTTTCAACCCATTTCCAGATCAAGGTGGTAATCAAAGTTTCGCCATCGCACTTGTAAACGAGGAAGGTGACGGACTTATCATTTCAAGTCTCTACTCGCGCGAAAAAACTTCTATTTTTGCCAAACCAATCAAAAAAGGTGTTGCCGAATACGAACTGACTACCGAAGAAAAGCAGGCTCTGGCTGAAGCAAAGTAAATAGCAACAAAGACTTTTTAATTTTCGACCGTTTGGTTAGGTAGGTTTGAAGGGAGAAAATTAAAAAGTCTTTGTTTACGTTTAATTAGCCTTTTTTCGTTTTTTACGGTAAACTCCATCACATGTCAAAAGTCGTCTCAGAAAACCTCATAGAACGCCCGCCGGTCGTGGCCGTCATGGGACACGTCGATCACGGTAAATCGACGCTTTTGGACTATATCCGAAAGACAAACGTTGTGGCCGGTGAAGCTGGTGGCATCACTCAACACATCTCGGCTTACGAAGTCTCCCACAAAGATGGCGCAGGTATAATGAAGAAAATCACTTTTCTAGACACTCCAGGTCACGAAGCTTTTTCAAACATGCGTGCTCGTGGTGCCAAGGCCGCCGATATCGCTATATTGGTCGTCGCAGCTGATGACGGCGTTAATGCTCAAACCAAAGAAGTTTTTGAAACTATTCAGGAATCTAAAACACCGTTCATCGTCGCCATCAACAAAATCGACAAGCCGGGCGCCAACATCGACAAGACCAAAAATTCACTTCTTGAAGCCGGAATTTATATCGAAGGATACGGTGGAAGTATTTCAGCCGTTGAAGTTTCTGCCAAAACCGGTGCCGGTATCGACGACTTATTGGAAACGATTCTTCTAACCGCCGAACTCGAAGGGCTAAAAGGTGACACGAACAAAAACGCAACAGGACTCGTCATCGAATCAAATTCCGATCCAAAACGCGGTATCTCAGCAACACTTGTAATCAAAGACGGCGTGCTAGAAAAAGGAATGTTCGTAGTCGTTGACGACACGATCTCGACAACTAGAATTTTTGAGGACTTCAAAGGTACAAACTTGGACGTTGCACAATTCTCTTCTCCGATACGTATCACCGGATTTACAAGCACGAGTCGAGTTTTCGGTATGGTCAAAGTGCCAAAAGTCGGCGAAACTTTTTATTCTTTCAAAACCAAGAAAGAAGCCGAGCAATTTATCGAAGAAAATAAAAAATCTGTAAGCGATCTTCGAGTACCAGAAACAGACGCAGAAATTAATTTCACAATTCCAGTAATCATCAAGACTGACGTAGCTGGTACGAGCGAAGCCGTGGCCGAAGCCGTCTCGAAAATCGTCTCTGAAAAATCAGGATTTAAAATAATTCGTCTGGGTGTCGGAGATATTTCCGAATCAGATCTAAACTTTGCCCAGGCAGACAAAAACGTTTTGATTGTCGGATTTAATGTCAAAGTTGAGCGCACAGCTCTCGACGCCAATGATCAAATCGGCGCCACAATAAAAACTTTCAACATCATCTACGAACTAACCGACTGGTTGAAACAAGAGCTCGAAGAGAAGCGTCCACGTGTCGAAGAAAAAACTGTTTCCGGATCAGTCAAGGTTTTAAAAATTTTTGGCCAAACCAAAAACCGTCTAGTTTTTGGTGGACGCGTCGTTACTGGATCAATCAAGGTTGGAAACTTGGTCGACATACTGCGTCGTGAAAACAAAATCGGTGTAGGAAAAATTGTCGGACTTCAGCAAAGTAAAGTGGACACCAAAGAAGTTTCGGAAGGATTAGAGTTCGGTGGCATGATCGAATCTGACAAAGAAATAGCCCCAGGCGACATGCTCGAGTCTTTTATCATGATCAAAAAATAATACGTGTCCCGTTAGTGGCTACATAAAATATATGACAAAATTTTCAAAAATTATCAATCGTCTAACCGTGGCTTGCCACTAATGGGATGGGTGATCGAAAAGTAAAAGTTGAAGAAGCGCTTCATCGTCTCGCCGCGACTTTTATAGAGCGTGAAGCTGAGCGAAACTCACTTATCACAGTAACTCGTATTGACCTTGCACCAGATCTTCACAACGCAACAATTTTCATAAGTGTATTACCGGATAATAAAGCTGAGGATGCGTTGAACTTTTGTAAACGCAAAATGACAGATTTCAAAAATTACGTAAAACAAAACGTCCACATGAACGTCATTCCCTTCTTCGATGTTCAGTTAGACATGGGAGAAAAAAATAGGCAAAGAATTGAAGAGCTAGAAAAGGAAAGCAAAATAGTATAATATTTCTCATATTGGCCAGGTGGCGAAGTGGTAACGCTTCGGTCTGCAAAACCGACATGCACGGGTTCAATTCCCGTCCTGGCCTCAAGGTCCATACCCATGCATTTTGCATGGGTATCGGGAATTGAAAGTCGCAGCGATGTTTTTGTTTGAGCGAAGCGAAAGGCAAAAACCGCGAGACGGGGTCGCGAGATTTTTCCGTCAGGAAAAATACTTGTGACCAATTCCCGTCCTGGCCTCAAGGTTTTTTAATTGCCCGGATGGCGGAACTGGTATACGCGCACGACTTAAAATCGTGTCTCGCAAGGGATGTGGGTTCGATTCCCACTCCGGGCACCAAAGACACAAAAAACTGCGACTGCTCGCAGTCTTTTGTGCTTTTATAATTTATTTGTCCCCTCGCCAGGGATCGAACCTGGGACCTTCTCCTTAAGAGGGAGCTGCTCTACCAGCTGAGCTACAAGGGGTCGTTGTGCCCGGGAGAGGAATCGAACCTCCATGAATTGCTTCACTAGTTCCTAAGACTAGCGCGTCTACCAATTTCGCCACCCGGGCCTAACAACAAAAAGATATTAGCATATCCATTTTATTTTGTCTCCCACTTCTTTGTCCACCCTACCGCAAATATCCTAAATTCTCGCACGTGCGTAGATTTGGGATACTACCTAGAAACAATTTGGTTTCATTTTAAATTAAATAATTTTTTAATGTATGATTCGTTAGATATGTTTGTGGCACGAATATAAACAACCTCTTTTTTAAGATTCATCTCTGTTTTTATCAAGTCAATCAGATCTTCACATTCATATGGAAAAACCCAAATACTGTGTTGTAATTTAACAAAACCAATTCTTTTCAAATGAAACCGAAGCAGGTCTCGTAACTTTCTTTTTTTCTGCTCAAAATCAAAACTGACCAATGTCCATTTTCCATTCCACTTATTGGGCTTTTTGAATTTCAAATCTGTATATTTAAATATTTCTGATCTTCCCTTTTTACTAAGCTCTAAACCAGTTTTTGTTTGGATCAAATAGCCCTTATCTAACAAGATCTTTGTTCTTGTTTTGATTCGATAAATTGCCCTACTTTTATCTTTTTTAAGAAGCGTGAACATCTGTAAAGCATTTGGGACAAGCAAAGCAACAGATAAAATTCCGGCGACCGCAATTGTTTTTAATATTATTTCTGAGTAATTTAGATTTTTCCTATTTATCATAAGTTTCATTTAAAACTATTTGGATATTTAATAATTTAATTATATTAAATATCCTAAATCTACGCACGTGCGTAGATTTAGGATAGAGGCGGATTTTGGAGTTGAGATTTTAGTTTGATTATTTTGGGCTTTTCAGCCTTATTTATCAAGGCTTTTTTTGATTTTTCTAACTTGACAAATTACTCTTTTGTGTGCTATAATCACACGCAAACGAGGCATAGTACCTCGACAACGAAACAACGTAACGAACCAACCCCCTATACGACCATGGAGACCAACAACTACTGGGTGGAAATCGCATACAGAGTGATAGCGCTTGCTATCCTCATCGCCTTCTACCTTATCGTTCGAGGGCTTCGACAGCGCCTCAACGACACCCCACTGAAGAAGTACACGAACCCATGGTGGGTAACCGCCATCGGATTCGTTGTCTTGAGTATCGCCTACGGAACGTTGAGCGGCCAATGGCTGAGCGCTTTTGTGCTCCTGCCAATAACCCTCTCGGCCCTGATGACGATCTTCTACTTCACTGCCTTGGAACTTGCAGCGTCGGATACCATCCTCACCAGCGGCGATACCGAAACATTCGGTCTAGCCGAGAACAACGGCGACCTGAGGGAGATCATCTCCTTCTCGGATCAGTACCACGTACGAGTCCCGGGAGAAGCGGTGCCCGATGATTACCAAGACTGGAACAAGTGGGACATCCTTCCCGGCCCGGCCCCAAAAAGCTGGCTCGAAGAAGAGATCAACGCACAATGGCTCGGGATGCCGTGGAATCGAAGCTTGGCTTCGGTGAGATTGCGGTGTCATCGGTGGAACGACGACAAGAATTTCATCGGCGGAGGCACAAGCGAGAAGCACAACCACACGTTCGATCGCTATTTCCCGCTCTTCCACACGCATGCCTACATCACGGACGAGATCGAGATCGGCGGCAACTTCCACGTAAAGGGCGCGTTCACCTTCCGCTTCCGGATCACGAACCCATATCTGGCCTTCTACCAGACGTCCGATGTCATCTTTCAACTTGATGCCATCGCGAAGGATGTAACGAGGGAGCTGTGGGCTACTACGGACTTCGAGGAGCTGAAGAAAGCCAAGTTCGCAACCATAACGAACACGGGTGAAGTTACCCGAAAACAGCTCACTGCGGAACAGCTGAAGCAAATGGGCTACAGGCTGATGCTCGACATGAATGACGAGCTAAATAAGTACGGCATCGCCATCATAGACATCCATTTCGTTGACCTGGTGAACACCCGGCCGGCAGAAATTGATGCTTTGAGCGCGCTCCGTATAGCTGAGTTAAAAGGCTTGGCTGGAGTGAAAACTGCTGAACTGAAGGCTAAGGAATTCGATCTCGAGACCACTGCCTTGGTACGTCGAGAGAAAAAAATGGCCGAGGCAGTTCATGATGGAAACGACGGAGACCCCAAGGCAATGATGGCTTATGCGGTCCTGAGAAATCACGGACTCAGAGCTGTTGGTGCTGGAGCACTGGTGAACATAGGCGATGAGCCAAAACCTGAAAAACCCCAAGAATCATGATGCTAGCGATTTGCCTATCGGCGATAGGACTGGCGCTCCTGGTTCTATGGTGGGCCAGTAACAGGAAGCCAGCAAGAACGCGAAGGACTCTGGGTGGACACACTCATGAACCTTCCGAACAAGCAGCTGCCCAAGCGGGAACGAACGCCGCGCCTCCAGCCGGAGGCGCGGCGGCGGCTCCGCAACCGTCTCGTACGGCACCCCAATCTGCTGAGACTCCCAGAGGTAAGTCCTTACTGTCCCGAATCCTAAGGACGAGCCTGTGGTTAGGCCTAGTGGTCATACTGCTCAGTTTCATCCCAAATAACGTATGGGGATGGGGCGCAAGCTACCTGACCAAGATCTTCCACAGAAACCCTACCCTGGAACACAACTACACAGGTCCAGGAAACGGGAATCTGGTCGATTATTCAACCGATATCGTAGACCCAAAGAAAGCCGGCCAGGCTTTCGAGATTGGACTAGGTAACGGCCCGCCCGAAGGCTCACCGCTATTCGAAGTATCGGGACGGATGATCTGCGATGTATGGAGACCAGAAAGTCGAGTTGGTGAGACCGTACACTTTCAGTGCTACAAGTACAAACACAAGTGTTGGGGGTCAAACTCCAACCATCGTGAATGTTCGTTAACACTACTGAGGAACGGCAGATTCGACTGGATACTGGGATCCCAGTGGAAATGCAGTAACGTTGTCAAAGGGACGGACGTCTTGTACGCCTGGACCTGTTCACCCAATGGATCTGTGTTACTCAAGTTCGAAACCAGACCCAGAGACAGGTAGAACAAGCACCTTAAACACTGAGGGCCGATCGAGAGATCGGCCCTTCAGCGTTTCATTTTTATTTTTTACTCTACAATATTCACTTCCCCTGTTTGAACATTGATCTCTGTCTCATCAATACCGACGCTTCCCAAGATGACCCTCATTATGAAGAACACAC
>CAZSFS010000009.1:0-17082 GCA_964606255.1 uncultured Candidatus Saccharibacteria bacterium
GCACATCTCCAATTACAAAAAATTTTGAAGCCTTTTATTTGACTCCGGGAAAGCTCCACATCATCTTCCAGCCATATCAGGTGGCTCCATGGGTATCGGGTGCACCAGAAATTTCATTTGATATTAAAGACGAATTGGGTGGGGTTATAAGTCCAGTATTCTTGAATGAATAAATTTAAAAACATCGATAAAAAATCTCTCATACTTGTCGTCATAATAATTTTGACCTCGACGGCGTCTTTTGGGCTGGGTAGACTATCAATTATCGAGCAAGTTCGCGCCAAAGATGGTGTAGAGATTATCATACCGAAGCTCGGAGATCTAAAAGTCGATGAATCAAAGTTTGAATACTTAGCATCCAAAAGCGGAACGAAATACTATCCAATAGGCTGTAAATCGGCAAATCGCATAAAACCAGAAAATCGAGTTTATTTTAATAGTGTTGAAGAAGCAGAAGAGGAGGGACTAACTTTGGCGTCCGGGTGCTAACAAACGGGGGACAAAATTGGAGAAATACGTAAAAATATTTTTCTTAATTGTTTGATGAATTTTATTGAGGGAAGTGCTTTCTCCCTTATGGAAGTACGTCGCACAATATATCTTTTACGACGCTTGGCTCTAAGGAGGGCTTCCCTATAAACAACTAAAAAATTATGTGTTAAAACCCTGTCACCCATTAAGTTCGGTCATGGTTTGGGTCGTTTAAATATTTAGATCAAACCAAAATTTCCACTCCTGCCCCGAAACCAGTAACGCGACTTTTTACGGCAAAGTCTCGCAAGCCTCGCCGTCTTTGTCTTGATCAAGACCATGAACATCATTATTTATGCCTCCACAAGCCAAGAAAACATTCTGAGCTTCTGTCTGAGTTGAAAAGTCCGGACAATTATAAATATTCGCTGAACAAGAATAATTTCCACCATTTGTCGTAGTTGAGCTGGTCGAACTAGGATTGGATACTGGTGTAGGTGTCGAGGTCGTCGTCGCGCCCTCTTCACATACGGTCGGTGCCCAAAGACCTCTTTGATTGGTTTTGGCAGAGATTTCAGCCGACTTGAACTCTGATTGATATTTGTAGGCAATTTCATATGTGTATTCGTACGCATATCCCTGCTCAATCATATGCTTGTTATAGAAAAGTCCGTCATCACGATAGACATACATCAACAAACGTCCGTACTTGTCTCGTGTGTCTTGACTGACATCAGATTCAATACGAATCTGCCTCCCCAGCAATAATTCTTTTGCTTTGTCGGAGGCTTCTTTCCCGAAACATTGAACGGGTTTTCTCGGGTCAACAGTTTCTGGAGTATCGAGTCCGATCAAACGGAGGGTTTCGTCTTTCCCATCAATGCTAATTTTAATTGTGTCGCCGTCTATAACATCTGCGACCACATAATACTTGTGGTCAGACGCTTGATTTTGAGAAATAGGACTTACGGTATTTATCTCTGGGACAACAACCACGACAGGCGCTTCTTCGACGACAACTTCCTTGTTTTCTGGGGTTGCGGTGTCAGGCGAGCCTATCGAGCCAATCAAAATAAAAAACAATATCAGTCCACCAAACACATAAATACTCTTTTTGATCATTTTGTATTAGTTACTTAAGCCACTCCTTTCTCGGTATTCCTGACTGTAAAATTATTCCATTTAAAGTACGGGGTTTTATAGTTTTACTTGTATGAAAAGGGACACAAACATGACGTAAGACTTTATTCACTGTACCAACATAGTAATAGTGACTCGCATTTACATTATTTAATCGGAATCCCCTATCCTCTAAAAAATTTTTTACGTCTTTAAATTTCCAATTAAAAACTCCGTTTGTCATAGAGATTAGACTCTAGAGTATCCATACATATCAACCAAGAATGGTGATTTTATAGATTTGGGTGAATTTAAATTGGCCCACAAATCCTCATATTCTTTATCTGTTTTTTGATTAAGAGAAAAATATCTTGCTCCTTTAATTTTTGCGCAAGAATCAACATATCCTGACACAGCCTGTAAAAGTGACATGAAAGCCAGTTTTGGATCGTCGCTTGATTCAACAATATTGAATTCCAAAGCCACCGCATACCAAGTATCCTTGTCTTTAAATACGATGTGTCTAAATTTTCCCTCTTTAGGCGTATTCATGTATAAAAATATACACCATGATTAAATTTATGTCTATCTAAATAAATCGTAGACTAAACATTGACACTTCACATTTTATAGCGTATAAATAAACCGAATTCGGTCGTTTTTGACTGGATCCTTCACACGCAAACCAACCCCCTACCCCATGAGCACAACGAATGGTAAGCCTCTCGACATCTACCAAATGGCCTTGGACACGGGCGAAAGCGCCGACCGCATACGATCGACCTTGTACGACCTACACAAAGGCCACATCTGCTTGGTTACAGACGCCAAGAAGATCACGACGGTGCGGGAGGCCTTGAATGCTTACGCGAACCTCGATTGGTTCTTCAAGAACCGTCGCTCAGGACACAGTGCGTCCGAAGCGAGCGAACTTCTACAAAGCGTCAAGGATCGCTGGTACGAGTTGTCACTGGAGCAGATCCTGGCAGCAGAAAAGCGGGAGAAAGTCTTGAGTATCCTCAAGGAATCTCCGGAAGACATTCTCTTCCGTAAGCCTGTCGTGACGGTGAAGGTCTCGCAGTTCTATCAGATCGAATGACCTCCGCACTGAGGTCATACCTGAGAAGCCCCGGCGCATTGCGTCCGGGGCTTCTTTTTTTAAAAAGTAAATTCTGCTACGACTTTGTATTCTTGTGGAGGTGGACTGTAGTCAGGCGAGCCTTCGTCAAATTCTTTTTTCATTACTTGATACGACTTCTCCCCTTTCGTAATTTTAAAAACAAATCCAAACCCAGCGCCGTAGCATTGGACATTTTTTGTACCGGACAGAGTGTCTGCATCGACGTCTGGAAGTTCATTACAACTACCGTGGGATACCTGGATTAATTTGCTTATCACTTCCCCATCGGAATATTTTGCATCGATAAAGACATTCGTATTTGGATTACCATCGCCATTTAAAGTATCAGCTTCTTCAAATCTCCAAGTAAAAGTTGGCGCTTCCATCGAAACCACAGGTGTCGGATTGTCACCCTGCTTTTCGTTGTAGATGTAATTGTTCAAAGCATAGAAACCTCCAACAAGCACGCCTATACCTAGAACTAAAATCAGAAAGTTTTTTAGAGTCATACAGACACAATAGCACTATTTTCGTCTAACTGCTTGAGCTTTTTTGATATTAGCCTTTTGTGCCTTTTTCATCGCGGGAGTTGGTTTTTTAGCCTCCGGAACATTAGCCCTGGCATGGGATTTGAAAATATCGCCTTTAACCCAAACAATCGGACCACGCAAACTGTTCAAAACTGATTTGGCTTTTGCCCCGGTAATGACAAGTTTTTTGTTTACGACTTTTGCGTCTTTCTTGAACACGAGCCACGAGACCGTATCCCATGATCCGGAAGTTCTCCGTCCCGCCAAACGCTCAAGTCCGCCCTTACCTCCGACATCTTGTATACGAAATGTCTTGAACTCGCCTTTTGGCCGAACTTCAATTCTGTAAAACTCGCCCTTCCCTGTCTTCCCTGGTTTCTTCCTCATGCGTCCTTCGGGCTGAGCCAGAGAATGCTGTCTTTTGGTCATGCCTTTCCACACCGCCTGTGCTTTTTTGATATTTTTCTTGGCGACCGCACTTTGTTTCTTTGTTGTCATAAAATTTAAAAATAATTTTGTAAACTATTTTTATTCGGTTGTTTTACCATCGAAATGTTCCGTATCGGCCTCAGCCACTGCTTTGGTCTTGTGGACGACACCATCTCGGTGATGCGGCGGCATGTATAGAGTGTAGAGTTTCATTTCGCCTGCCTCAGAATTAATGAGATTGTGTTTGACTCCGGCTGGGACGAGGATAATGCTTCCGTCAGAGAGATCATGAGGAATATCGTTTAGAACCGCTTTGCCTATTCCAGATTCAACGCGCAAAAATTGATCCACGTCATGGACTTCCTCGCCGATATCTTCGCCGGGTTTAAGCGACATCAGAACGAGCTGACTCCTGTTGTCGGTATACAAAACTTTGCGGAAATTGTCATTTTCCCTTGAGAGTTTTTCTATATTCGTTACGAAACCATTCATATGTTTATTTTACCACAAATCGATTTTGCATCGCCAAGATCGCTAATACAAAAATATAAACAATGTGATCATCGATGATTGGATTATTCTCCGGTGGAAACGCTGCCAAATACATGAGGAGCATCAAAACGATTCCCGCTATACTTACCCATTTATGATACCGATGAATAAGTAGCCCTAGGCCGATTCCCAAAAGGCCAATCATGAAAAGCCAATCTATCACTGGTTGTCCTGCGAGACTTTGAAAAAACGAAGCGAAAGGTCCATGAGTCCCATGGAGTAAGAATCCGCTCGTCGGCGAACCACCACGAATCCAGGCGCTGGCAGACTTTGTTGCAAATCCTAGGCCAAATGTTTTATCAGCAAAAGCCCAGAGGAAAATAAAGGCCATGATGATTCGAAGACTGGTTAAAAGTTTTTGAAAATTCATATTTAAATTTTAATTATTCGCGTTGTAGTTGTCTATTACCTGTGGAATGCTCGGCCAGTCATTTAGATGCGAATTTGTAAAATCTGTTGGTGTATCGCCGTCACGGAGTCGTCCCATGTTGCGAGCAAAAGTTTCCCATAAAATTCCAACGATGAGTTCCTGCCATAACCATTGTGCCGGCTGTGCCAGATATGTATTCCAAAATCCAATCGCTCCAGTCGAGACATACGAGACATTTTCTTGAACACCTTGATTTTCAACGACGTCGTGTTCGACACTCACACCCATGAGACCCAGTGCCACAAGCGCCAAAACGATAAAGAGAAGGATTTTTATCATGGTTTAATAATACCAAATTTAAATAAATTAAGAATCCCCCATTACTGGGAGATTCTTTGTTACGTCTATTTGATTAATTTTGAATAGTGACCGGAGTGTTACGGAAATTCATTGCCGGTAAACCAAGCGAATCATAAATGGCGTTTAAAATTCCGCTTCGATTGTCAACAGCATAGCTTACTGTTAGTCCATTTGATGGATATATCGGTGTTGTTCCCATGTTAAGTTTAATCGTATTATCGTCTATGTATACAACAGATGCTACTGTTCGTGCACTCGTGCCATTGTATACTTTGAAAACGGCAGGATTAGTTATTTGGGGTGTTGTAATTATTGGCACAGAATCATCAGAAAAATCCATATAGATGGCGTTATCTGATTGATCGTAAATTATCGAATTATCGACAACCTTCGGACCAAAGCCGTCAGTTCCGCCATAGAATGCTTTACTCAATGCATACCACCAACGAGTTCCGAATATCTGCAAGTCATTGTTTGAACAGAAGTGCGTTCCATCACATGTCTCATCGTCAATATTTACATCATACATCGCAGGTCCTTGAACCGCGTGAGGATTCGTTTCAATCACTTCTTTTTGAGCAATACGAACATAACTTCTACCTTCCCCGTTTGATGTCGCTGAACCAAGCATGCCGATTACTGTTGGTGCTCCAAACTCAGCATAGACACTATCAACGAATTCATTAAGTTGATCCACATATCCAACAACACCGGTTGCACTACTATCACTTTCGCCCTGGAACCAAAGGACCGCTTTAATATTGCCCCCAACAGCATTGATGCGACGCGCCATAGACGCATAAAGTTCTCCTGCTGGCGACCATTGTTCCATACTAGTTCCGCCCATAGATGCCGGAATAAATGCAATAGGAATACTCGTATTTGAAAGTATGTGTGTTGCAAGATGTGGCACAAACGAACCTTTTGCTAACGGGTCTGAGCTAACGGCATCAACCTGATTTATATTTTTATCGTGTGGATCAGTGAGATGCTTCCATACATCATCGTTTCCGAACAAAGAAGCTTTCAGCGTTGGATGAGAATACACCTGATTTGTTTTACCTCGACCAGAAGCGTTGCTTTGACCCGCGACAACATAGATATCCCCTACCCCGATGTAATTTTTTGAGGCTGTAATATTCACATTGCTTGTAAAGCGCACACTCACGTCTCCTTGGCCGACGGGTTGATTGTATAGAACCCCGCTAAAACTTCCTCCTTCAAGAAGGTCATCTATGATAACCCATGGACCATTCCCAAATTTTGCTTCAATCGCATTTACTGGACCACCTGTGTATGTACCACTAATTGCTATATCGGAAACGTTGCTTGAATTTCTTTGAAAAACACGATAACTAACAGGTGAAGTTATGGATATTGTTCCTGTAACCAAGATATTTGGTGTGGTGGTGGTTACAACAGGACTCACATTTCCTTTACCGACGATATTGAGCGCACTTACGCGAAAATCGTAACTTGTATTTGGAGATAATCCCGTTACCGTAACGTTTGTATTTGTAGTTAATCCGTCATTAAAGTTTGACCAGAGATTATCTGAACTTAATTTATAATCAATTTCATAATCAACAATCGGTGACCCTCCGTCTGAATTTGGCGCAGTCCATGACAAACTAATAGATGCTGGTGTTGCGTTTGTAACTGTTAAATTTTGTGGTTCTCCCGGTGGATCGATAATTACGGGTCCTGAATCATACGTATAAAGAATGTTGTTGTTGTAAGTATTTCCTGCAATAGATTGCCCTGAATTGGCTCCATATCCTTCGGCATAATAAACACCTCCGCTTACATATGTGGAGTTAGTAACCGAACCTAAAAATACCCATGTCGTACCGTTGGCCGATCGTTCCAAAGTCAAAGTATTGCCGTTAGCGGTGGCTCGATAGTATCGGGCGATATTTGGTCCTTGGGCTGAAAAAGGATATGTTGCCAAAAGTGTGTTTACACCGTTGGTCACAGAAAAAATTTTACCGTTACTTAGCGCTGGATTGATTTGAAAAAGATAACCATTTATCATTCCATTTTGATCAACCGAACCTCGCAATATAAATCCTCCCCTCCATGTGTTGTTGGTGTAAGCATTTTTCCAAACTATTTGTTGATATTCAGAGGTAGGAAAATCATTAAAAGAAAATACGGCTGGAGGAGTTGTTCCATAGCTATCATTTTTTACCACATTACTTCCAAATGCCGAAGAATACTCGACAGTCATCGTTGCATTCTCGGTCAAGGGTGTGATATTTAAAGGAGCAGTACCTACGGAATCATAATTAAAATCATAAACGACTGTGGATGTTTCGGCGTTTACTTGATGGGAAAAAATAAAAAACACCGCAATAAAAAACACGTTCTTCAAAAAAATATTTTTTAACATAGTGCCCATTTTATCAAATCCGTTGAGCCTGAGCCTCTAGACGAAACTCCCCATTTTCATTGAAATTTTTACTAATTTTAAGGAAAAACACAAATAAAACCTTATTTAACAACGGTTTTTGTTCTCGCGAGGTTTGTTATTTTTTACAACTATTATTTAAGGCCTTTCTTGTGAGCGGACCAACCAATCCATCCGGAATAGTACCTAGAAATTTTTGCATGCGTCTTATGGCACCATCTGAAATTGGTCCCAAAATACCGTCTTCTGGTCCCGAATTAAACCCAAGCCGATTTAAGTGACTTTGTAATATTTTTGCTTCTTTTAGAATTTCCTTATTCAAAAGTGTTGTTTTTGAATAATTATTGATACGACCGTCACGACCACCGACCCTCATGTTTTGAGTAAGAATAAGATTAGCAGGACAAGTATTAGAATTATTTTCGTTGTTATTAAAACTTATTCCGGCTGTCTGTATCATGCTTCCACTAGACAAAACATTACCGGTATTTTCGTCTTCTTGTATTTCGTCATCTGAATCCAGGGTCCACTCTGCGTATAACGTAGTATTGGCATCAGTAGTAAAAGTTCCGGCAGAATCATAGTGAGTACCTGAGCCATCTGCTGATGTGTTCCATCCAGTAAAAGTATATCCCGTACGCAAAAGTGCGCCAGAATTTGTTTGTAATGTTAAATCAACGCTTTCCGTTTTTGTTTGGTCTCCTGGAGCCGATCCACTTGTGGCGCTGTTTGAATTGTAACTAATAGTATATGTCTGTGATGACGTTGTGATATTTGATTCGGTGGCATAACTTCCATTTCCCATCAGGTTAACCGCTCTAATTCTGACGTCGTAATTTGTATTTGAAGAAAGACCCGATATGGTTGTTGTTGTGCCAGTACCAGTACCATCAGCGAGAGTTGTCCACGAGACATCAGAACTTAACTTATATTCGATTTCATAATCAGTCACCGCTGGGTTAACTGCGACCGGTGCTGTCCACGACAACGCAATGCTTGAGATGGTTGGAGTTGGAGTGATACCAGAAACGGTGTTTGGAAGAGAGCCAGCACTGATGGTTTCGGATTTGAAATTCATTGCTGGCAAACCAATTGAATCATACACGGCGTTTAAAATTCCACTTCGATTGTCGGCGGCATAGTCTACAGTTATTGCCTGATTCGTATTTATTGATGTTGTCAAAACCAACTTCACAATACTGTCGTTTACCACAGAAAGCGATAATATAGGCTTTGCAGTTGCACCATTTAATATGTAAAAAACATCTGTATCTGCTACATACGGAGTATCAACTACCGGAGATGAGTCGTCAGTAAATTGTAAATAAATCGCATTTTCTGATGTTTTATAGAAACTATTAGCTTCATCTAATAAAGGTCCGAATCCATCCGCGCCACCATAGAATTCTTTGTCGAGAGCAAGCCACCAACGTTCGGCAAAAATAGCGAGGTCTTCGTCGCCACAAAAGTGTGTTCCGTCACATCCATTATCAATATTCACGTCGTACATTGCGGGACCTTGAACAGCGTTGGCGTTCGTTTCAATCACTTCTTTTTGGGCTATACGAACATAACTTCTCCCCTCACCCGTTGAAGTGGCAGATCCGAGCATGCCAATAACTGTTTTGGCACCATTGAAATCAGTCGCGATACTGTCCACTAATTCATTCAATTGATCGACGTATCCAGATGATCCAGCCAAACTACTGTCACTTTCACCCTGAAACCAAAGAACCGCCTTAATATTACCCCCAACAGCATTAACACGACGCTCCATTGAGTTATATAAATCTCCTCCAGGAACCCATGTCTCTATGTCGGTACTACCCATTGCTGCTGGAATAAAAGCCACCGGAACGCCTTCGTTTTCAAGAAAATACGTAGCGAGAAGTGGTGGAAATGACCCGCCAGCAAGAGCATCGGAACTCACTGCATCGATTTGTCCTGAATTTCTATCGTGAGGATCAGTGAGATTTTTCCAAACATCGTCATTTCCAAAAAGTGTCGCTCTAAGAGTAGCGTGAGAATATGATTGATTGTTGTCTCCTCGTCCAGAAGCATTACTTTGTCCAGCAACAACAAAAATATCTCCAATACCGACATATGTACTTGAATCAGTGATGGCTGTATTACTTGAAAATCGAACTTCCAAATCCCCTTGACCAGCTGATTGATTAGCGAGTGTTCCACTAAATGTACCTCCTGTCACATCAGAGTCGATAGTAGTCCACGCTCCTCCAGCAAAACGAGCTTCGATCGTTTGTGCCGGACCTCCTGTGTATGTTCCAGTAATCGCGATATCGGCCAAATCATTATCATCTCGTTGAAAAGTTTGATAATTAACGGGGGTAGTAATAGTGATTGTTCCATATATAGAAAGCTCGACAGTTTGAGTAGAACTTACAGTACCAGAACCTTCTTGATTGATTGCAGAAACTCGAAAATCATATGATTCACCACCGGTAAGACCCGTGACGGTCGCCGAACGAACTTTACTTGTTCCATCAACAAAAGTCGTCCATGTAGAATCAGCGCTTAATTTATACTCGATTTTGTAATCAGTAATTCCAGCTCCGCCATTTGAAGATGGAAGATCCCAAGTAAGGTCAACGTCTCCAGTATCTTCAACGGCAGAAAAGTTTGTTGGTTGACCTGGTGTTGTAACGCTTCCATCAAATGTTTCATCGTACGTGTAAGCAATATTATCGGTGTATGTATTGCCTGCGACTGATTGTCCGGAGCCAGATCCATACCCCTCACCAAAATACACTCCGCCGCTAGTATAAGTCGAGTCTGTTACCGAGGCTAAGCTTGTCCACGAAGACCCGTTAGCGGAACGTTCAAACGTAAGCGTCGATCCGTTTGCCGTTGCTCGATAATATCTTTTTGTATTATTGCCCTGTCCTGTAAAAGTCGGCGAAGCAAGTGTTGTGAGAGTACCATTAGTAACAGAAAAAACACGTCCGTGTGAGAGATTTGGGTTGAATTGGAATAAATATCCACTTAATAGTCCGCTTCCGTTATCGGAGGCTCTCAAATAAATTCCTTGTCGAAAGAGATTACTCGTATAACCGTTTTCCCAAACAACCTGTTGATAATCAGAGTTAGGAAAATCATCAAGAGAAAAGGTGGCAAGACCAGTTGAACCATAATCGGTAATCTTTGCAACATTACTTGAAAATGTCGCCGAAGATTCAACCGTAATCGTCGCTCCGGCACTAACTGGAGTTATAAAATCTGGTGTAGTCGCAAGATCATCATTAGTAAAATCATACGTGAGGGTTGACGTAGCATGTGTAGTCTGTCCCATAAAAAGGAAAATAAAAAAAGCCAAGAAAAAAAGAATTTTGGGAACTTTTATTTTTACACTAAACATACGTATATTATACCATCGGAAGAACGGTTCTATTCACCGTTCGTTAAGTTAACTTTAAACATGTTATCACTTGCAATCGGCAGATAATCGAGTGGATTTAGATAGAAAGAGTTGGCTACAACTGGCGTCGTATAGTTTTTGCCCGGACATCCGGCGGAAGCCCAAGTCGTAACTGAGACAGCCTGAGCGGGCATAACGCCGACGTGTAAGTGCGGAGCCGTCGAGTATCCTGTGTTTCCACTATAAGCTATCAAATCACCCGTTTTGACTCTCTGGCCTGTTTTGACCAAAGTTTGGGAAAGATGGAAATAGGTACTTGCCAATCCATTATCATATTTCAAAAGCACCCAAATGCCAGTTGATGCTTTTGGGCATACGGTATCCGTGTTACCCGCACCGAGAACCACCCCGTCCGCCATAGCGAAAACTTTATCAGAATTCGCGCGGAAATCTACCCCAGCGTGACGACCCTTGAAAGGTCCAGTTCGATATGAATAAAGTCGATATGAACTTTCCGTTAGACCAAAGCCCTGTGTTATCAAGACGTGTTCAAGCGGCCATGCCAAAATTCCATGTTTGGCTTTCGGATACTGTGCCGAGCCACTATCAAAATTTAATTTGGCTTCGAGGGCCGCCAGATCAGCCTCGAATTGCGCTTGGAGTTTCTTTTTTTCTTCAACGATTTTTTTGTAAGTCGCTTCTTGGCTTTTGGTTTGATTTAGAAGCACAGTTTTATCCTTCTTGTTGGCATCAACAACTTTTTGTTGAACAACGACTTCACCTTTGTATTCTTCCAAATCTTGTTTTTTAGCTTCGCGATCTTCTTTGTCTTTGTTTAATTTTTCCGTTTCTGTCATTAGACCATAAATACTCTCACCCATTTTCTTGTTCAAATTTCGATTTTCTTCTGTCACGTTTAGTGCTTCTGTCATAGATCCTTCGGCCAAGACGAGCATAACAAAGGGGCGGGTGTCGGCTTCGTTCAACTCTTTGATGTTTTGACCAATAGCGACTTTCAAATTATTTATTCTCTGCAAACGATCAGAAATATTTTGATTTAAGTTTTTGATATTACTTTCGACGACGCCAATCTTAGATTGAGTGAGTTTTACTTCTGTTCCAAGTTTTTTACCAGTTAGATCCAACTCTTTAACAGTTTTGTCTAAAGTATTTTTTTCGGCACTGATAGCATCGAGTTTGGCCTGGTCTTGGCGTAGCTGTTCATCAAGCTCGGCTTTCGCCTTGGCTTTGGCTTCGAGTTCGGCCTGGAGGTCAGAAGAAGTTTGGGCAAAAACTTTCAAGCTATTAACGCCAAAAAGGCTCATTAGAACAACGAAAAATATTATGGCTATGAACCGAGTCATGTCCCTATAATACATTATTTTTTAAGGCTTTTCTGTGGGTAAATTACTCTTGACAGAAACAAACGATAAAGACTATAATTTCTGCAGTGCAGTGTTCCTTCCAACAAATGTGTCACAGATTCCCCTTGAGGGAATAGCCTAAACCAGCTGAATAAGTTGGGGTTGTAGGACCCAAACATGGAACGGGTGTTTGTTTGAGCTCAGAGGGAGCAATAACAACCCAGACCTATGGGTAATCCTGAGTACGGGGCTTCATTTCTCGCGAGCTCTGAACCCCCCGAATCCAGGTGCTTTTATTGGTTACTAAGATCGCAAGATCGAAAACCGTGGCTCATTCCACGACAATACAAACCACCTAAGGCTAAAGGAAGGTATCTGTACTCCGATCTAGGCCCCTGCTTCGGCGGGGCCTTTTCGTATTTTATTTATTCCCGTTTCAATTCTTTTTAGAGTTTCTTCCTTTCCAAAAATGTAAGCCAACGTCATTGGATCAGGAGATTTATCTTTTCCAGACAGAGCAAATCGAATTGGCCATAAGACATCGCCTTTGCCATTTGCTTCGACATAATCCCAAACTGCGTTCTTGATTGAATCCATTGAACCGAAATCGGCATTCGAAAGCATCTCTTTCATTTTTTCCAAATGAACCAGAGTTTTTTCTTTGCCTGCCCGGCCAGGGTCAGATTTTTTCCAAATCAAACTGTCTGCCGCATAATCAGGCAACTTTTTATAAAATCCGAACTCCGTCTCATCTTGAAGATCTGAGAATTTGTTGATACGTTCAATCAGTGCATCTTTGGCTCGGAGAATCATTGCATCATCCCAATCCAAATACTTCTTAATTTCAGAAATCAACAAACCCTCTGGCATTTTCTTTATATATTCTTTATTAAACCAGTTGAGTTTGTCCATATTGAAAACTCCGCCAGATTTCTGAACTTTTTCGAGTGAAAATTCTTTTATGAGTTCATCGAGTGAAAACATTTCTTGCTCCGTTCCAGGATTCCAGCCCAAGAATGCCAAAAAATTCAAAACCGCTTCTGGTAAATATCCCATATCACGGAAGTCGAGCAGTGCCGTAGCGCCATGACGCTTGGAAAGTTTGGTTTTATCTGGCGCAAGCACTAGCGGTATATGAGCATAAATTGGCCGAGCGAAGCCCAAAGCCTCCAAGATAAGGATTTGCCTAGGGGTATTGGCCAAGTGTTCTTGGGCACGAATGACGTGACTGATGCCCATAAGACCATCGTCCACCACAACAGTAAGATGATACAGCGGTGTCTCGAGATCTTTGGCAATCACAAAGTCCCCCAAATCTGTAGAATCAATTTCAATCTCGCCCAAGATGATGTCCTGGAATTTTATTTTCGTATTTGGATTCTTAAAGCGAATAACCGAAGAGCGCTTTCCTTCGGTCGCCGCTTTGACGTTTGGCAATTTATTTTTCTCGGCGATAGCTTCTTCTTCCTCGGCGCTTGAAATATACGCCGCGCCAGAATCAATTAGTTTCTGTAATTGCTCTTTGTAAATTTCCGTACGCTCAGATTGTCGATAAAACTCATCGTATTTGAGTCCAAGCCACTCGAAAGATTCGATGATGTTTGCTTCGAATTCTGGTTTCGATCTTTCTTTATCGGTATCTTCAATGCGCAAGATAAATTTTCCACCGTGATGTTTTCCAAACAGATACGAGAAAAGTGCGGTTCGAGCTGAACCGACGTGAAATTTCCCTGTTGGCGATGGCGCCATTCTTGTAGTTACATTATTCATGAGACAATCCAATATTTATTATTTCCTGAGCAATTTTATCTTCAGCGTCTGGAAAAACGAATTCTTTGGTGGCTTCGGTCATAGTTTTCATAATTTCGGGATTGGTAAATAATCGATCGATCTCTTCGATCAAAACATGGGGCTCCAGATTTGATTCTTCGATGACGATACAGGCTCCCGTTCGAGCATAGTTGAAAGCATTATTTCTCTGATGATCACCGTTGGTTTTGGTAATTGGTACGATAATTGATGGTATGCCCCACGAAGCGATCTCAGAGATTGAATTAGCTCCAGCGCGCGACACCACAAGTCCGGCAACTCCGGCACACATACGAATGGCGAGTTTGTTGAGATAAGGATATGGGTAATAATTTTGTTTATACTCTGAGTCTTTTAAAACCAAATCTGAAATAGTTTTTACTTCTTCAAAATTCTTTACGCCAGTCTGATGAATTACTTGATATCGAGTCACGAGTTCTGGCAAAGCATCGAGCACGGTATTGTTGATGAATTTCGCCCCCTGAGAACCTCCAAGAATAAACACGACAGGAAAAGCGGATTTAAGTTTCAAATATTCAAATGCGCCCTCTTTTAGGGGAGTACGAACTTCTTTACGAACGATATGTCCAACAAATGCCGTCTTTTCGGCTGGAAAATATTCTACCGCCTCTCTAAACGAAATCGCAATTTTGTCTGCCCACTTCCCCGCCATTTTATTAGCGCGACCCGGAACCGAGTCGGATTCGTGAATAATAAGCGGAATATTCAAAACCCTGGCCGCGATTGTAACCGGTACGGCTGGATAACCGCCCTTGGAAAAAATCACATCTGGAAAAATTCTATACAACATGAAGATCGCGCGAATTGTGGCAAAGAAAGTTTTGAAAATGTCAAAGAAATTTTGGATTGAAAAATATACCCGCTGCTTACCAGTTTCCAATTTGAAAAATTGGATGCGATTGTCATCTAAAGAACGCTGATCGTATGGCGTGTCAGAAATATAGAAAAGTTCCATGTCGAGAATCTTTTGCTCGACAGCCATTTCATTTAGTTTTTCGGCAACGGCGATAATCGGATAAAAATGTCCGCCAGTTCCTCCGCCCGTAAACAGTATTTTCATTTTAGATTAAAATAAATTCTAAATTCTAATTTCCGACTACCTATTTTGTAATTGATATCTAGAAACGTTGAGCACGATTCCGGTAGCCGCCATGGCAATCATGAGCGCTGTTCCTCCGTGACTGACGAAAACGAGAGGCACGCCCGTGAGCGGGAAAAGCCCGGTAATAGAGGCGATATTCAGAAACGATTGGGCTAGAAGTAGTATAACAATTCCAGCGACCATTAGTCTACCGAAAGAATCCGGTGCCCGATAAGCAATTCGCAGGCCTCGCAAGCCAAAAAATAAGAATAAAATAACGAAGGCAAAAGTCCCGATAAGACCAAATTCTTCGCCAATCACGGCAAATATCGAGTCTCCTTGTGGCTCTGGTAGATAAGTGAATTTCTGAACACTTTGTCCAAGTCCCCGGCCAAAAAGCCCACCAGAACCAATGGCAATAATCGAGTGATCGAGTTGATATGATGAACCAAGTCTGTCGTGCGCCGGATTAATAAAAGTTTTAACACGAGCGAGCAAATACGATTTTGAAAAAACCAAAACACCAAACATCAGTACGGCAGCCAAGAATCCGTAAAAGAAATACTTCCAAGAAATTCCTGACAACAAAAGCATCGAGGCTCCGGCAGCAGCCATAAGAATAATGCTTTTGGTGTCAGGTTGTTGGAGAAGTATGGCAGCAATAATTCCGAGCATGATAATGAATGGCAACGCACCATATTTTACTTCTTTGGCTCTATTTTTAACCCACGAAAGCCATCCAGCAAAATAAATAACGAAAGCAATTTTTAAAAATTCTACTGGCTGGAAAGAAACTGGTCCGAGCGAAATCCACCGCCTCGCTCCTCCATGCTCAAAACTAATAGCCGGAATAAAAACCAAGAGTGTTAAAAGAATTGATGCGAGAAAAAGAAAGAATGCATACTTACGCCAGACTTTGTAATCAATTCTCGAAAACCAGTACATCAAAAATCCACCTAGCCCAAGTCCGATGGTCTGAGAAATCATCATGCTCCAAAACTTAGATGAACTTTTGGCGAGTACTCCAAAAGAAGCAGAGACGAAACTCACATAACCGAGAACAAGAAGAATGATAACAGTATAAAGAAAAAACTTGTCGACTTTTCCAAGGGATGACATGGAATAAATTTTAACATGAAAAAGCGAAACGCCCCCGTATTTTCGGGGGGCGTCCCAATGCCAACACAAGGGGCAGACCTACTTCTCGCCAATCTCAGACTTGATGTCTTCGACCAGAAGCAGTCTTTTAGATAGAGCTCTTCGCGCAGATTTCACGGCGGCCAAATTGACACCCCGCCTTTCTTCTCTAGCCCTGTTATAAATTGAGCTTATTCGCCTCCTAATATCCTCCGCCTCTTTCTCTAGGTGTGTTTTAAGGCTTATTAGCTGATTTCTTGGGGCGTCTTTGAGATCTTCTGTGGTCATCTCCCCCTCAGAAATCACATACGTCTCCAAGAGGGTGGCTTTTTGGGGGTCCATGTGTGGTGGTTTTGGTTCTAAAACGAGCTTGCGGTAGTTTATAAGAAATATTATAGAAGCGCAACGATGACTCCGACGACGGCAAAGATGAATGATAGAATCCAATATCTCATGGTGATTTTTTCACGAGACCAGCCGATTGCTTCAAAGTGATGATGTAATGGTGCCACGCGGAAAACTTTAGCCTGCGGACCGCGTAATTTTTTGGAAATGATTTGGATAAATGATGATGCCGAAGTGATAACAAGTGGAAATCCGATAATTGGTAAAATTAGAACTGTGTCGGTTAGAAATACGATGACAACAAGCGCAAACATGAGTCCAAGCATTCCTGTCTCCCCCATCCAAAACCTGGCCGGCGGAATATTGAACCAGAGAAATGCCAGTATTGCGCCAGAGATGACGAGCGAGAACGCCGCGATGTCGATTTGATTTTGGAAATATGCGATAGCCGAAAGCGCAGCGAAAATTATAGCCATGACTCCACCGGCCAATCCATCGATTCCATCTATGACGCCCGACGAAAACGTGGACAGAAATACAAAAATGAAAAATGGTATAAACCAAAGTCCCAAAAACGCATAATGATGT
>CAZSFS010000010.1:0-16725 GCA_964606255.1 uncultured Candidatus Saccharibacteria bacterium
GCCGCCAAGAACACTAAAGATTGGCTTTCTAAAGAATATGCCTCACTTCACACCGGAGCCGCGAGTCCAATGGTCCTCGATGGAATCATGGTTGATTCATATGGTACACGTCAGCCGATTAAAAACGTCGCTTCTATTTCAATCGAAGATCCAAAAACTTTGCGCGTTGTGCCTTGGGACAAACAACAGCTCAGAGAAATCGAAAAAGAAATTCTCAAATCTGACCTTGGACTATCGGTTGCAACTGATGATATCGGACTTCGTGTCATTTTCCCGATGCTTACAACTGAAACTCGAGAGAAATTGGTTAAAGTTTTAAAAACCAAACTTGAAGATGCGCGCGTTACTGTCAGAAAAGAACGCGAGAACAATTTACGTGAAATTGATTCACTGTCTCGTGAAGGCAAGATGTCCGAAGATGAGAAAATTCGTGCCAAGGAACGCATTCAAAGTATGGTTGATGAAGTAAACGCAGATCTCGAAGAAATTTTTAGCGCCAAAGAGTCGATTGTAATGGGTAAATAATTTGTGTCAGTCATCATTTTCATAATCATCTTGGCGGTTCTCATTATCGTGCACGAGTACGGGCATTTTATCGTAGCCAAGAAAGGCGGTGTCAGGGTAGATGAATTTGGTCTAGGTTATCCACCCCGTGCTAAAACGCTTTTTCGTAGAAAAGGAACAGACTTCACTTTAAATTGGTTGCCATTTGGTGGATTCGTAAAAATTTTCGGTGAAAACCCTGACGATGAATCTCTGAATGGAATTCACAAAAATTCTGCTTTCGTAAACAAATCAAAGCCACTGCAAGCCGCTGTTTTGTTTGCTGGACCTTTTATGAATTTTCTTTTTGCCTGGCTTGTAATTCTGGTCACACTTTTTGTTGGACTTCCAACGTCTATTGATCCGTCAATGGATGAGCGTTTTGTTTCTGGAAAAATGACGATCGTAACCAACGTGGCAGAAAATTCGCCAGCCGAAGCATCGGGACTTGTTGTCGGGGATGTTATTGGATCTGTCTCAATGGGAAGTGAAAATTTTGAGATCAAGGATAGCGATACTTTACGTAGTTTGGTTATCGGCAATCCGAATGAAACATTCAACATAACTTATGTCAGAGAATCAGAAACGAGAAATGTCGAGATCAAACCAAAAGCAAACGAAGATGGAGAAATTTTACTTGGCGTTGCTCTTGAAAATTATGGGGTCTACAAACCAAATTTTACTAATGCCGTTGTCGACAGCTTCAGATTTACTGGCGCGATGATCGCCAATATTTCTGCTGCACTTTGGTCTCTCATTAAAGGAATTTTTGTGGGTGGTGCCGACATATCATCATTGACCGGTCCGATCGGAATTGTGGGACTTGTGGGTGATGCAAGTAAAATGGGTTTTGCATATCTTTTGACATTCACGGCGATGATCTCGATTAATCTTGGAATCATAAATCTTATTCCTTTTCCGGCGCTTGATGGGGGACGGTTACTCTTTTTACTTATCGAGAAGGCGAGGGGCGGAAGAGTTAGCTACAAAGTCCTCAATCTCATCAATTTTATTGGTTTTTCGGCATTAATTCTTCTTATGCTTTTCATTAGCTACAAAGACATCGTTCGATTGATTCACTCTTGACCCCCACACCTACTTTTTGATTGCGCCAAAGACGCATGTCGAAGACCATAAAAAAGTAGGTGTGGGGGTTGACACGGATTTGACATAAATTTGCTTTGATGATAGTATGGAGGACACAAAAATCGTTAAGAAAATAAAGGTAAATTATTAGAAATTAAAGGCAATTTATGGCAATTATTTCCTTCAGACCAAAACAAATTACTAAGAAGCTTTTGTCCTCGCTCAAGGATCGTTCTTTTGACGTCATCGCAAATCGTTACGGTTTGACAGATGATACCGAAAGAAAGACCCTCGAAGCTATTGGTCAGAAATATGGTATTACTCGAGAACGAGTTCGCCAGATCGAAAATACCGCTCTCAATACAATTCGCAAATCAAAAGAAATGGAGGAAATGAAGGAAGTTTTTGGAGAACTTAAAAAACTACTGCATTCACTCGGAGCTGTTGTTTCAGAAGATGAGTTTTTGGAACATGTTTCAAAAGATAAATCAACGCAAAACCATGTTCACCTTTATTTGGTTTTGGGAGATGAATTCCAGAAATCAAAAGAAGACGATGACTTCAATGCTCGTTGGTCTCTTGATCATGAAGTTGTCGAAAACGTCCACGAAGCTTTGCGTAAACTTTACGCCTCTCTTGGCGATGACGAACTTCTTCCAGAATCAAAAATTGTCGAGAAATTTTTAGGATTTGTTAAAGCTGTTTCTGAAGAACATCGTGATGCCGAAATTGCTAAACGATGGCTACGATTGTCAAAGAAAGTTGGTAAAAATCCTCTAAACGAATGGGGTAAGGCCGATTCCAAGAATGTTAAAACTCGTGGAGTCAAAGACTACACTTTCCTTGTCATGCGACGTCACGGCGAACCTATGCACTTCCGCGAAGTTGCCGAAGCCATCACAAAAACTTTCAATCGCAAAACTCTTGCCGCCACAACTCATAACGAACTCATCAAAGATCCACGATTTGTTTTGGTTGGCCGTGGCCGATACGCACTTCGAGACTGGGGTTACAAGCCAGGAATCGTTCGTGAAGTAATCGAAGGAATACTCAAAGAACACGGTCCGATGACAAAAGACGAGGTTGTTGACGCGGTTTTGAAAGAAAGATTTCTAAAAAGAAATACTATCCTCGTAAATCTCCATAATCCAAAGTATTTCAAAAAAACTAAAGACGGAAAATACGATATAGCCTCAAAATAAAAAGATGGCCGCAAAAAGTGAATTATAAGATTTATCGATCCTGTGAAATCGCCTTACTTAAGTCCTCGGATCTAAAAATCTCATAATTCACTTTTTGTTTTGTGGTGAGAGAGTCCTCGGATCTCAAGAATTTACAATTTGGCTTTTTGCTTGTGGAGAGAAGGTTTTTTGGTGTGCTACAATTATTCCATGGACTTTTTTTCCATGTTTTCAAGCCCCTTTTTTTTGGACGTTTTTTCTCTTTTATCGAAAATCATAATCTACACCTTACCGATAATTTTAATTTTTTTGGGTTGGCACCTTTGGGTCAGGCATCGCAATGCGGAATGGATTTCTGAACTAAAATGGAAATTGATAGAAATTCGTGTTCCAAAAGATATTTTTAAATCTCCACGGGCTATGGAGGTGGCTTTGGGTAACGCCCTATCTCAAACCGGTGGAATAAGTACTCGTTATAAAAAATATTGGCAAGGACGAGTCTTGTTTTGGTTTTCTTTGGAAATAATTTCAACCGAAGGAGACATTCGTTTTTTGATAAGAACTCCAGAAAATTTTTTAAATATAATAAAATCTCAGATATATGCTCAATATCCGCAAGCTGAAATAGTCGAAGTATCAGATTACACTTTGGATGTTTTAAATTCCATGTATTCGGAAGAGTGGGGTATGTGGGGTTGCGAACAACATCTTAAAAAACCTGATGCTTATCCAATAAAAACTTACAATGATTTTGGTCTTGATAAGGCTACAACAAAAATAGAAGAAGAAGCTGGTCTTATTGATCCCATTACTTCTCAACTCGAATGGATGGGTACAATGGGCAAAGGCGAGCATTTCTGGTATCAAATAATAGTTCGTGCCACAAAAGATAGTTATTACAATCCATATTCTCTAATTCCCAAAAGAGAAGATTGGAAAGATAAGGCTAAGCGTGAGATGGAAAAGGTCAAAGCAAAATATGATGGAACTGATGCGATAGATAAACTCGGGAAAGCTTTAAAAATGACAAAAGCAGAGCAAGAATCAATCAATGCCATAGAAAGAAGTCTAGATAAACCAGCCTTCGATGTCGGTATTAGAACGATGTATTTGGCCAAAAAAGATCGTTTTAGACCAGAACATATCGCTGGTTTGGTGGGATTTATGCGTCCCTATGGATCAAATCAACTAAATAGTTTTAAGATTGCCAATGAGACTGATTTTGATAACCCTTGGGAAGATATTACTGGAGATAAAAAAATTGCCAAAAAACTCGACATGCTTAGAGCTTACGTAGATAGGGGATATTTTTATCCGCCATATTATGGCAAATATTATGTTTTAACCGCGGAAGAGCTGGCAACAATTTACCATTTCCCTGGTCGAGTTTCGACAACTCCAACATTCAAACGTATCGAATCAAAGAAATCAGAACCACCAGTCAATTTACCGCTATAGTTTATGTACGAATTTTATAACGAGAAAGAAATCCGACAGCCATTACCGTCGCGTAAGATAAATTGGAAAACAAGCATTGCTCTTGGCGGAGCTTTGGTTATTTTTGTTTTTTTTATGTCAGCAATTTCGGCTCCGAAGAGTTTTCCAACAGATCAAATTATAACCATTCAAAAAGGTTCAAATTTGGACGAGATAGCCAGACAACTAGAAGAAGCCGGAATTATAAAATCAGTTGGTCTTTTCAAGACGTTTGTCCTTGCTCTTGCGAGCGATAAAAGTATTTTGGAGGGAGACTATCTTTTCAATAGACGACTTAATGCTTGGCAAATTGCTGAAAGAATCGCCTTCGGTCATTTTGGCGTTGAGAAAATTTCAGTAACTCTTTTTGAAGGATTGTCGAACAGAGAGATGTCAGAAATTCTTGTGAAAAAATTTCCAAAGTTTAATCAAGAGGAATTTTTATATCTGACAAAAAATTTGGAAGGATATCTTTTTCCTGACACCTATTATTTCTTTGGATCCTCTACTTCGACGGATGTTATTAGGGCCATGCGAGACAATTTCAAGAAAAAAGTTAGTGTTGATCTTGCCGAAGAAATTGAAAGCTCGGGTAAAACAATAGACGAAATTCTTACAATGGCATCTATTATCCAAGATGAAGCTCACGATGGTTACGAAGAAAAGCAAATGATTTCTGGGATTCTATGGAAAAGAATTCAAAAAAACATGCTACTTCAAGTAGACGCGAGTCTGCGATACTTTACGGGTAAGCCATCTTCTAAACTCACACTAGACGATCTTGCGACCGATAATCCTTACAATACATATGTTTACAAAGGACTACCGCCGACACCTATTGGAAATCCTGGGGTCGATGCAATAAAGGCGGCCATGAATCCAAAGGATTCGCCTTACTTTTTTTATCTTCACGACAAAGATGCTAAAATTCACTATGCCAAAACTTATGAAGAACATAAACAAAATATTGCTAAATATTTAAGATAATGAATAAAGACAATTTAATTTTTGTAGATATCGAAACGACCGGTTTTGATCCAAACAAGCACGAGATTATTGAACTCGCTTACATTCTTGTGCGTCAGAAAGGTGAGACGGGCCAAGAGTTTGAAGTTGTCGAAGAACGAGAATTCAAAGTAAAACCAGAACACATAGAGACAGCTGAACCTCAGGCGCTAAAGATTAACGGATACGATGAGGGTCAGTGGCTTTTTGCAAATTCTTTAGCCGAAGCCATGAAGGTTTTTGCCGAGAAATCTAAAGGCGCAGTATTCATCGCTCACAACGTCACTTTCGATTATTCTTTTATTGAACGCGCTTTTACAAAAACTGGTATAAAAAATGAAATGTTTTATGCCAAACTCGATACTATTTCCATCGCTTATGCAAAGCTTCACAAGAGTCCGCATATTACGCGATTTGCTCTTAAAAAAGTTTGTGAATTTTTAGGCGTAGAAAACATCCGAGAACACTCCGCACTTGCCGACACCCGAGCTTTGTTTGAAGTCTATAAAAAGTTGATGCAATTGTAATTCGTCTGGAATCTGGTAATATTGCCGAGAATAAAACCAACACCACCATGACCAGCGAAAGCTACGAGAAACTTTGCGTGCTCTTGCTAAAAGAGAGACGCGCCTTCGAAGAGTCTTTGGGTCGATCGATGGGACGTTACGGCCTCATTATGGACGAGCTCGAGATCACGTTCGTGACCTGGAACTGGATAAGGATTTCTTTCACGATCAGTATTGTGGGCCGGGATTCCAGTAAGCGATCTTTCATGTTCGTGCCTTCTTCTGCCATGAAAAGTAAGGCGGTCGTTCGTACGCAGGTTGGATCGCCCCACTTCGTGATGGGCCCTGACTGTGAACCGAAGGATCTCTCACGTGCCATTCGTCGCGATGTAGCCTATTCCTATCTAGGTTATCGTGCCGAACGTTTGGCTGTGCGATACTTCGAGAAGATTGCCAAGACCTATCCGCACATCATCTCTGTGCGACTGGCTACGCCAGAAGAAGACGCAAAGCACATCGATGTGATCGTACGTGCACGATTCCCGGGATTTCCAGAGACCGATGTGCCAATACAGATCAAGTCAGGAGAGCGCGAACAGAGGTATCATCGCGCCGATGAAGAGAAAGCGAAGGTTCCTTCCATCCTTATGCCCAAGAAGGTCGCGTTTGATCGACTCTGTCCAGGCATGAAAGGAATTCTGCGAGCTTTTGTCTGCAGGGGGCAGGCAATGCACATTTAACCAGCAGCAACGGCTCACCAACGACCCTGGTGAGCCTTGCTTTTTATTGTTTTTGTTTTAGATTATCTTTACATGAATAAGTCCAAGACGGTATTTGTCGGCGTTTCTGGCGGAGTGGATAGCTCCGTTTCTTTGGCGTTGTTGAAAGAACAGGGTTTTAATGTTGTTGGATGTTTTATTAAAACTTGGCAACCGGATTTTATCACTTGTACTTGGCGTGAAGAACGTCGTGATGCCATGCGTGTTTGCGCTGCGCTTGATGTGCCATTTTTAACTATTGATGCGGAGCGTGAGTATAAAGAATTAGTTGGAGAATACTTTATAAATGAATACCGTGCTGGCCGTACACCAAATCCTGACGTGATGTGTAACAAAGAAATCAAGTTCGGAGTATTTTTGAAATACGCTTTGGCGCACGGAGCGGACTATGTGGCGACAGGTCATTATGCAATTTCAAAAAACGGAAATCTTTTAATTGGAGAGGACAAGACCAAAGATCAGAGTTATTTCTTGTGGACGCTAACAAAAGAACAAATCGAAAAAATAATTTTTCCAGTCGGACATTTACAAAAATCCGACGTTAGAAAACTTGCTGCTAAATATAATCTTCCAACGGAAACGAAAAAAGATTCTCAGGGCGTATGTTTCCTCGGGCCAATCGATATGAAAGAATTTTTGACGCACTATATTCCGAAAAAAGAAGGAAGTGTTTTGAATATGGCTGGTGAGATAATTGGAACTCATGATGGCGCTTTGTTTTTTACCCTTGGCGAGCGTCACGGATTCACTATTGCTAAGAAGGGGATCGACGACAAACCAATGTATGTAATCGCTCGAGATCTCGAACAAAATACAATTACAGTTTCGGGAGACAAATCTGACGAAGAAAAATATAAAGATACGAAAAAAATAAAAATCGATAACGTTAATTGGATTTCCGGAGTTGCGCCAAACGCAGATAAAAAATTACAAGCGAGAATTCGTTATCAGCAACCTTTGCAAAATTGCCGAGTAGAAAAAGACCTGGTGATTTTCGATGAACCGCAAATCGCTGTGAGCTCGGGACAGTCTGTTGTGATTTATGGTGGGCAAATAGTTCTCGGTGGAGGAATAATCGTGTAGTTGACGTATGTATTTTTGTATGATAAAAATCTCATAAACAACCTAAACCCGAATTCCAATGAGCAAATCGCTTAAGGAAAAGCTCGAGTGGGTAGTCGAATTTCCACTCGAAATGAATACCAGGGCGGTCTTGCCCCAGATAGAAAGTTTGGGCTTCCCCGAAGAAGACATTCTTTCTGTCGAGGTGGAACCGATGATTTTCTACTACCGGCTCAATGAAAGTGAGTACAAGATGGCCTCTCTCAAGTTCCATTCAGTCCCTGGCGGTGAGAGTAGTATCATTACCTTGATCCGGCGAGATGGCAAAAGCTATGATCAGGCGATTGCCAGTATGAATGAATTGGTTGCGAAAGGCGGCGAGAGGCTTTACTCCAAAGTCATTATTCAGATACGGGGAGCAGGACAACGGTTTATCTATGTGTTCTCGAGGGTCGGCGTCCGAACGTGAGACTTTCCTACAAGATGATCTAGCCCCGGGCAGGGGGCTTTTTCATTTTTCGAGACTTTGTTGAAGGGCCTTTGTCGTATATACTTTTCTTTATGAATAGTAACGAAATTCGTCAAAAATTTCTAAAATTCTTTGAATCAAAGGGGCATGTTATTTTGCCCTCAGCTTCTCTCCTTCCGGTAGGTGATTCATCGGTGCTTTTTACAACTGCGGGTATGCAGCCTCTCGTGCCGTATCTGATGGGTACAAAACATCCTTCTGGTACACGTCTCGCGAGTGTTCAAAAATGCGTTCGCACTGGCGACATCGAAGACATTGGCGACAACAGACACCTGACTTTTTTTGAAATGCTCGGCAACTGGTCTCTGGGAGACTATTTTAAAGATGAATCGATTGCTTGGAGTTATGAATTCTTAACATCAAAGGAAAAAGGCCTGGGTCTTGATCCGGCGCGTCTATATATAACTTGTTTTGAGGGCGATGATAGTGCTCCACAAGATGTTGAATCAAAAAATATTTGGATGAAGGCTGGAATTCCAGAGTCGCGAATTTATTTTCTCGGGAAAGATGACAACTGGTGGGGACCAGGCGACAACGGTCCATGTGGACCTGACACGGAAATTTTTTATGACGTTACAGGATCGCTCGGCGAACTTTCTCACGATGAATTTTTGGTTGCGCAAAAATCCGAAAAAGTAATCGAGATTTGGAATAACGTTTTCATGGAATACAAATCCGAGAATGGGAAAGTCGTTGGCAAGCTTAAACAGAAAAATGTGGACACTGGAATGGGGCTTGAGCGCATTACGGCTGTGGTTAACGGACTGGATAATGTGTACGATACTGATTTGTTTGAGAGTATAGTTTTTGAAATTAAGGAAATGGCAATAAACTATAATCAATCCAGCATTGAAACAAAACAAGATTATTTAAAACATATAAAAATCATATCTGATCACATAAGAGCAGCTATTTTTATGATTTCAGATGGAGTGCTGGTTACAAATAATGATAGGGGATCTATATTAAAAAAGTTGTTAAAGAAATCTTTTCTATCATTTATTTACCTCGGCATACCTTATGATTTAGTTGAAAATATAATTACTAAATATATAAATAAGTTTAGTAATTCCTATAATGATTTAGAGATTAGAAGAGAAAACATAATTAAAACAATTAAGGGTGAGTTTAGTTCATTTAATTTTTATATTCCTCTGTGGGAACGTTTTATAAATAAATTAATCTATGATTTGAGTAAAACAGGAGTAACTCCTATAAAAGTAACAGAAAAAAATAATAAAGTTTATATAGCTAATCCTTTAATTAAAATTGATAATTACGATAATATATTTAAACTTATAACATCTAATGGCGTACCAAAAGAATTTATTATTAATCGGTTAGATAAAGCGGGATTCTTTTTTGATGAAAATGAGTTTGATAAATACATGAAAGAACATCAGAATAAGTCTCGTGCAGGTGTTGGCATGTTCAAAGGTGGTCTTGCAAATCATAACGAAGCTACAATCAAACTTCACACGGCGCATCACTTACTCCTCGCCGCTCTCCAAGAAGTTCTCGGTCCCGAAGTAAAACAGCGGGGAAGTAATATTACCGAAGAACGACTTCGTATAGATTTCTCGTTCGACAGGAAAATGACCGACGAAGAAAAAACCAAAGTGGAAAATATCGTAAATGATGCTATCAAGAAAGATTACAAAGTCGTCCGCCGTGAAATGTCCAAAGATGAGGCAGAAAAAATTGGCGCACAGATGGAATTTGGCGCGAAATACGGCGACACAGTTTCTGTATATTTCATTGAAGACGAAAGTGGTAATGCCGTTTCAAAAGAATTCTGCGGAGGTCCACACGTCGAACACACAGGTGTCTTGGGAAATTTCAAAATCCAAAAAGAAGAAGCTTCGTCGGCTGGCGTACGTCGTATCAAAGGACTTTTGTCGTAATTCTTTGTTTAAAGAATCAGTTCTTGCTAAAATTAGGGAACCATGGGTCTTTTCTCGACAAAAATTGAAGAGGAGATTGTTGCCGTTTTGGAAATTTCTTCCGGCGGTGTTTCGGGCGCTTTATTTTTGAAAGATCAAAAGAAACTTCCGTTCGTTTTAGCCACCGCTTCGACAAAAATTCGCATTCGTGAAAGCGTTGACGCTTCGATGTTGCAAAAAGAAATTTTAGCTGCGGTTGATCATATTTGTTCCGAGCTTCAAACTCGCGCTATCGTTAAGCCTTCAAAGATTTATTGTATAATGTCGACTCCATGGGCCCACGGGGAACTTCGCTCTATTCATGTCAAAAAAGAAAAAGAATTTCATTTCACTGAAGTTTATGCCCAGAAATTGATTGCTTCCGAAATTGCAAAGCTTCAAGAGGAAATAAAAAAAGATTTACAGATTATCGATAAAAAGATTACCAAGGTTTCTCTAAATGGTTACAACGTCAAATCTCCACACGGACAAAAAACTACCGCCGTCGCCCTAGAGATGTTTTTGAGTTTTGCGTACAAGAGCTTCGTTCAAGATCTCGAAGATAAAATTCACAAAACTTTTAAATCTAAAATATTTTTCACTTCGCAAATGCTTGCCGACTTTGTCTTTGCGCGAGATTTTATGTCTGTGTCCAAAGATGCGCTAATTTTAAATATCGGTGCGGAAATAACCGAAGTGGTTCTGGTCAAAGGTGAATATATGACGAGCACGGCATTTTTCCCTTACGGCGCGAATAATCTAATTCGCAATATGGCTATAAAGCTCGGCAAAACCATAGCCGAGACCGAATCGCTTTTCCGTTTGTACAACGACAATTCTTTGGACGTCCAAAGCGAAGAATTGGTCGAACGGGGTATTAAATTTACTACGGACATGTGGCAATCAGGGTTAAAACAAGTACTATTAGAGATGTTACCGAACCGACATTTACCTGAAACAGTCTTTTTGTTTGCGCGGGACGAGGTGGCTACGTGTCTTTATTCAAAAATTTCCAATCAATCTTTTCCGGAATTCACAACTGGTCACACTGAATTTGATGTTATAATTCCAAGTACGAAAACCCTGCATGATTTTTATGACAAAGCCGAGATAGCTAAACCAGATTCAAATATTTTGATTAAAACAATTTATATAAATCAGCTCTAAATATGAATCGCAACTATATACACGACATCAAGCCTTCGTCTCGTACTCAAAAACGTCGAGAAGCTCTCGACCACGAGCATGAACTTCGTATGAGAAAAATGGGCCTGTCAAAATCAGTTCGTGAGGAACGAGAAGAAGAATCTGCTTATCGAAATTACAGTGATTCTTCATCAGGTCGTTCTGGCCGAGGTATTTGGTACGTGGCCGCTTTTGCCATTGTTGTTTTGGTTCTTGCTCTAACGTATGTTTTTGCTAGTGCTGAAGTTGTCGTGACCCCAAGACAGGGCACCGTTGAGCTTACCGGCCCGTTGGTAGCAGACAAAATTAGTCGAACCGGACTCACTTTCCAAATGATGGTTGTCGAAGATGTTGCGTCGGCCGAGGTGGCTTCAAGCGGCGAAACATATATTGAAAAAAAGGCGATTGGAACAGTTCGGCTTTTTAACAATAATCCAACTGCTCAGAAACTTTTGATTGATACACGTCTGACTTCTTCGGAAGGAAAAATTTATAAAACCAAGACAGCAACGACTATTCCAGGAAATAAAATTGTTTCAGGAAAGTCTGTGCCAGGAACGGTTGATGTCGGATTGTATGCTGATGAAGCTGGCGATAGTTACAATTTGGCCAAAGATGTTGATTTGAAAGTCCTTGGTTTCAAGGGTGGACCGAAATATACAACCGTATATGGTAAAACCCTGACGGAAATTTCTGGCGGTTTCAAGGGGCAGTCTTCCAACATTTCTGAAGAAGACCTTAAAACTAAAACCGAAAATCTGAAAGGAGATTTAACCAAGTCACTTTATGAAAAAGCCAAAGCTCAACTACCGGAAAGTTTCGTTTTCTATGAAAAATCTTCACTAATAGATTTCGATGAGCCGATTGTTGAAACGGCGACTGACGGCACTACGGCCACAATCAAAGTTGCTGGAACAATGAACGCTATCATATTCAAAGAGTCAGAGCTTACCAAGGCACTGGTCTCTGGGGTTGTGTCTGAGGAAGATCGTGAGAAGGTCCGGGTTTCAAATATTCGTGATTTAAATATCGAACTTGATAAAGCTACGGCGATTGGCGATCCTACCACAATGGAATCAATTAAAATTACGATTAACGACAAGATAAACGTTGTCTGGGATATCGATGAAGATGGTCTGACAAAAGCACTGTCTGGTATTCGAAAAAAGGATTTTGAATCAAAAATGATTCAATTTAAAAATATCGACAAGGCGGAACTTGATCTGAAACCTTTTTGGAAAAATCGTTTACCTGAAAAAACTGAAGATATTAAAATAACCAATGCTCTTGAGATAGAGGTTTAACAAGCTTGACCAGCGCAGTTTTTGTGCTAATATTTGTAAGTTTCTAAATGAGTGAAAATAATAAAGAGAAAATAGTTAACGGAACAGTTTTGGAATCACTTCCAAATACCACTTTCCGGGTAGAGTCCGAAGACGGTGGCAAGATAATCTTGGCATATCTGTCTGGCAAGATGAGAAAATTTAGAATCAAAATCATGATCGGTGACAAGGTGGAGGTCGTTACTGATCAGGCGCAAGAAAAGGGCAGGATATCCAGGAGATTTTAAGACCGGTATTGTCCTCTTGCGTTAATTTTGGATTTGAGTTAATATTACAAGCCTATATTGAGGGTATGCCCTTAATTTTAAATTTTAAGCTGAAAAGTCTTTTTAAAGAATCATGAAAATAAAGGCATCAATTAAAAAAAGCTCTCTGACTCAGGGGGATCAGCTCGTCAAAAGAAGGGGTAAAATTTATCGAATAAACAAGAAAAATCCTCGTCGTAAGGCACGACAAGGTTAATTAAAGTATGAGAATTTCTGGTATCACAATAAAAGATAATGAGCGCTTGGAAATGTCTTTGACCATCCTTTTTGGCGTTGGTCGGTCTCGAGCTCGCAAGATTTTAGATGAAGCAAAAATTGACTACGGCACAAAATCAAAAGATTTGACCACCGATCAGGAAAATAACATCCGAAAGATTGTCGAACAATACACAATTGAAGGAAACCTAAAGCGTGAAGTCGCCGCCAATATTAAGCGTCTAAAGGATATTGGAACTTATCGGGGGTCTCGTCATGCAAAAAGACTTCCTGCTCGCGGCCAGAGAACCAAGACTAACTCTCGAACTATTAGAGGAAATGTCCGAAAGACGATGGCCTCCGGACGTGTGACCGTAAGTAAGACATAAAATAATATGGGAAAGAAAAGAATTGTAAAAACTGGCGCAAGTGAATCAAAAGCAAAGTCTTCTTCAAAGGGATCAAAGAGAAAAATCTCAGAAGGCACGCTATTTGTCGAAGCAACTTTTAACAACACTAAAGTTTCTTTGGCTGACAAGAAAGGTAATGTCATTTTCTGGTCTTCGTCTGGAGCTCTCGGATTCAAGGGTGCCAAGAAAGGAACCCCTTTTGCTGCTGCAAAAGTCGGAGATTTACTTGCTGAAAAAGCTGAAACGATCGGTCTAAAAGAAGTCGATGTTATCGTCAAGGGCGTTGGAACTGGTCGCGAATCAGCCATTAGATCATTTATGTCTCGGGGTGTTGAAATACTTTCAATAAAAGATAAGACCCCAATTCCTTTTAACGGACCGAAACCTAAAAAACCTCGTCGAGTATAAAAATAAAATTATTAAATGATTGAGTTATGAAAATAGGACCAAAATATAAAATTGCAAGACGTCTAGGATCACCTGTGTTTGACAAAACCCAAACACAGAAATTTACCGCGTCTGAAACTCGCCGTGGTAAAGGTGAGAAAGGCAAGAAGCGAAAACAACTTTCTGAGTATGGTCAGCAATTGATCGAAAAGCAGAAAATTCGCTACACCTACAATGTTTCAGAGCGACAATTTGCAAATTACGTCAAAGAAGCAATTTCTACAAAGGGTGGAAATGCCGGCGAACTTCTACAGCACTTTTTGGAAATCCGTCTCGACAACGTCGTCTATCGTATGGGTCTAGCCCCTTCTCGCCAGGCTTCCAGACAAATGGTTTCCCACGGACACTTTTTAGTAAATGGTAAACGAGTGACAGTCCCTTCATATCGTTTGAAAGTCGGGGATGTTATATCAGTTCGTGAAGGATCAAAGAAGAGCATTATGTTTGCAGACCTTACCAACAAGCTAGACAAATATATGTATCCAGCTTGGCTTTCATTTGACCCAGGCGCAATGACCGGAACAATGAAGTCGAATCCAACTCGCGAAGGCTCACTCTTGGATTTCAGTCGCGTTCTCGAATTTTACAGTCGTTAAAATTTTAAAGTAATTATTATTAATAAAAATTCTATGGTTGAATCAAATATTATATTGCCATCGAAACCACGACTGGTTGAGGAAGCTGGAAACAAAGGTGTTTATGAAATAGACAATCTTTATCCTGGTTACGGACACACTCTAGGTAATTCTCTTCGTCGAATCATTTTGTCGTCTCTTCCTGGTGCGGCCATCACTTCTCTAAAAATCGACGGTGTGGATCACGAATTTGCCGTCATGGATGGTGTAAAAGAAGATGTTTTAAACATCATTTTGAACTTGAAGAAAGTTCGTTTCAAAGTTATTGGGGATGAGCCTCAAATGGTTACTTTGAAATACAAAGGCGAGGGAGTTGTTACAGCTAAAGACATCGAAATCTCTGGTCAGGTTGAAGTTCTTACACCAGATCAATACATTTGCGAAATCACAGACAAGAAAACTGAACTAAATATGGAAATTTACGTCCAGAAAGGTTTGGGCTACGTTTCAAAAGAAGACATTCAGAAAGAGAAAATGTCTATCGGTCACATTGCCGTTGACGCTATCTTCACACCAATTCGACGAGTATCTTACGAAGTTGAAAACATGCGTGTTGGAGACTCTACAAACTACAACCGCCTTCGTGTCTCTGTCGAAACTGATGGAACTTATACTGCTCGCGAAGCCGTTGAGCGTTCAATTGAAATCATGATTCTACAGCTTCAGTCAATTCATGACTTCAAAGGTCTAGATGAAAAACCTGAATCAATAATCGAAGCTGTCGAACAGGAAATCAAAGACGTTCGAAGTGAAAAGGAACTCGCCGAGGGCGAAGAAGAGAAAGAAGTCATGAAAACTCGTATCGAAGACCTCAATCTTTCGACTCGAACTCTTAACGCTCTTACAAATGCCAAGATCCGCACAGTTGGAGGCATCGCTCGAAAGACTAGCGAAGATTTGCTAGCCGTTGAGGGCATGGGCGACAAGGGATTACAGGAAATCAAGCGAACCTTGAGTAATTTTGGAATTCTGCTAAAGTAATACCACCCAAGTTTAAGATATGAGACATCACAACAAAAACAGAAAATTCGGACGAAATCGAGCTCAGCGCGGAGCCCTTCTAAAAGGCTTGGCTGTTAACCTTATCCGAGCAGGCCGAATCAAGACGACCGAGGCCAAAGCCAAGGAACTTCGCCCGTTTATGGAGAAGCTCGTTACTCGCGCCAAGGTTGGAACTTTGGCTTCGAAACGAATTCTTTTGTCACGTCTCATGAATCAGGCCAAAGAAACAAAAATCTTGATGGAAGAAATTGCTCCAAAATTTAAAGAGGTGAACGGAGGATATACTCGAGTGCTCAAATTGCCACCACGAAAGTCTGACGGAGCAAAGCTTGCCTTAATCGAGTTTGTAAAATAATTTTATGGAATACACGATAGATGCAAAAGGTAAAAAACTAGGACGCGTAGCTGCAGAAGCGGCGTCAATTTTGATGGGTAAAAATACTCCGGCTTTTGAACGTAACACTGTCGCCGATCATAAAGTTCTCATCACCAACGCTTCACTTGCGGATATCAATGAAGCTAAACTCGAGACCAAAGAATACGATAGCTACACTGGTCATCCAGGTGGTTTGAAATTCGAAAAGCTAAAGCGTGTCGTCGAGAAAAAGGGTTACGGCGAGGCTTTTCGACTTGCGGTTGTGGGGATGCTTCCAGCCAATCGTATCGCCAAAGAAATGATGAAAAATCTAACAGTTACTGAATAATAATTTATGACTACACCAATCCAAAAAGAAAAACCTGCCCGAAATGCTGCGCATAGCGCTGCAGGCGGGTATTTTGAAGCTGTCGGCCGCCGCAAAACCGCAACTGCGCGTGTTAGACTTACGCCTGCGGCTAAATCTTCATACATAATCAACGACAAGACTTTGGTTGAATATTTCCCAGTCGCTGACTTGCAGTTTGTTATAACTGAAGCTTTTGAAAAAAATAAACTAGAGAAAAAGTTCGCTGTTTCAGCCAAAGTTTCTGGCGGAGGCATGAATGCTCAAGCCGAAGCTGTCCGTCACGGAATCGCGCGATGCTTGGTGGACTTTGATGAAGCTCTCCGAATACCTTTGAAGAAATCAGGATTCTTGAAACGTGATCCTCGTTCACGCGAACGACGAAAGGCAGGTCTTGCCCAAGCCGCTCGAAAGAGAAAGCAGTGGTCAAA